>JBHJGR010000140.1:0-26145 GCA_050331615.1 Elainellaceae cyanobacterium | reverse complement strand
CCCGCCCCAGGGCGCCCTCCGCGCCGCTCCCCGGCCCCGCGCCGGCCTGCCGGCCGAAAACCTGCGACCGGAAAATCGGCGCTACAGCGCCAATTTGCGGGCCCCCAACCTGCGCAAGGTTGACCTGCGGGGGGCCAATTTAACGGGGGCGGATTTAGCCAGGGTAGATTTGCGGGGGGCCAACCTGAGTGAGGCGTGCCTGCGGGGGGCGGACTTACGGGGGGCAGATCTGAGTGACGCTAACCTGGTGGGGGCATTTCTGACGGAGGCTGACCTGACTCAAGCATCCCTGCGCCATGCGAATCTGACGAACGCCAAATTAGAGCGATCGCACCTCAGTAGCGCTGACCTGGCGACCGTCAACCTGACCGGGGCCATTCTGCCTGATGTGAACCTCAGCAACGCTAACTTGGCCTGGGCAATCCTAGCGGGGGTGAAGCTGAGCCGCGCCGACTTGAGCCGCGCTAACCTGCGCCAGACGAATCTCAAGGAGGCGAACCTGACGGATGCCTATCTAGCCCGCGCCGACCTGACAGATGCGGATTTAACGGACGCCAGCCTGGTGCGGGCTGAGCTAAGCAGCACAACGCTGACAGGCGCTACCCTCACGGGCGCAACCTTACCGGACGGCAGCATTCACCCCTGACTCCATAAGTAAACGACGCTGATGGTGGGTGCGCCCCCAGCTGGGGAGCACACCCCCATAGCTTTACTGATAGCCATATACTTAACAACTGCGATCGCGGATGTGCTGCTAAAATCCGTCTAATAACCCTTGCTGCACTTTCTCTCGTTGGTTCATGAGTGATAATGTTCTCGACGTCCGCGACCTCCAGATTCAGTTTCAAAAGCGCAATCGCCTCATTCAGGCCGTTGATGGCATTTCCTTTGAGGTGAAGCGGGGGCAAACCCTAGGCATTGTGGGAGAGTCGGGTTCGGGAAAATCGGTGACCGCCCTTGCCCTCATGGGGCTAGTGCCTTGCCCGCCGGGGCGCATTACCGGAGGAGAAATTTGGCTCCATGCCAGTCAGGGCGATCGCCTCAATGGAAGTTCCCCTGAGTCTGCACCTAAATCTGTATCTAAATCTGCAACCGATTCGATAGACCTGCTGGCGCTACCGCCTCAGCAGATGCAGCACCACCGGGGGGGCACCGTTGCCATGATTTTTCAGGAGCCGATGAGCTCCTTAAATCCGGTCTACACCTGCGGATTTCAGCTTGTGGAGGCGCTGCAGCAGCACGAGTCCCTCTCGAAGTCGGAGGCGCGGCGACGGGCGGCCAGCCTGCTGCAGGAGGTGAAGCTGCTGCCTAGCGATGAGGAACTGCGGGAGCAATATCTGGCGGAGCAGGGGCGATCGCCCTCTCACCCATCGAATCCAGAAGCAGTCAACGGCAACGGCCTCACCGCCGCTCCCGCCGAAGCGGAAATTCAAGACTACATTAACTGTCAGAAGCGGTCCATGCTCGATCGCTACCCGCATGAGCTGTCGGGTGGCCAGATTCAGCGGGTGATGATTGCCATGGCGATCGCCAGCAACCCCTCAGTCCTGATTGCCGATGAGCCGACTACGGCCCTGGACGTTACGGTGCAGGCGCGGATTCTCGACCTGCTGCGGGAATTGCGCGATCGCCGGGGCATGTCCATGATTTTTATCACCCACGACCTGAGCATTATTGCTGAGATTGCCGATACTGTGGCGGTGATGTATCGGGGCAAAATCGTCGAGCAGGGGCCGGTGCTGCAAATTTTCTCCCACCCCCAGCCCCCCTACACTAAAGGACTGCTCACCTGTCGCCCCCGCCCGGACCAGCGCCTGCGCTGCCTGCCCACCGTGGCTGATTTTATGGAGGTGGAGACTGCGGCTGACGGCAGCCTGACCATTCGGGAAAAGTCCCCCGATCTCTGCCCAAACTCAGGCATCGACGCTCAGGTGCGCGACGATGAGCTAGAAACGCGGCTACATGCCCTCACCGGCAAGTCCCCCATTCTGTCGGTGCGATCGCTCCAGGTCGGCTTTCCCATCAAGGGAACATTTGGGCGAACCCAGCGCTACCTGATGGCGGTCAACGGCGTGTCGTTTGAGGTGTACCCCGGCGAAACCCTGGGGTTGGTGGGGGAGTCAGGATGCGGCAAAAGTACGCTGGCCAGCACGCTGCTACAGCTGATTCAGCCCATCGGCGGCCAGATTAACTTTGAGGGGCAGGAGGTAACCTCAATGGGAGCCAGGCAGCTACGCCAACTGCGCCGAGAGATGCAAATCATTTTCCAGGATCCCTTCAGCTCCCTCGATCCCCGGATGACCATCGGGGAGGCGATTATGGAGCCGATGCGGATTCACGGCGTCGGCGGCAGTCGGCGGCAGCGGCGCATCCGGGGAGCGGAGCTGCTGGATCGGGTGGGCCTCAACCCCAAGTGTATCGATCGCTTCCCCCATGAATTTTCCGGCGGCCAGCGCCAGCGTATTTGCATCGCCCGTGCCCTGGCCCTCAACCCCAAGTTCATCATCTGCGACGAATCCGTATCGGCCCTGGATGTGTCGGTACAGGCTCAGGTGCTCAACCTGCTCAAGGGCCTCCAGAGCGAGTTTGGCCTCACCTATATCTTCATCTCCCATGACCTGGCGGTGGTCAAGTTCATGAGCGATCGCATCATGGTGATGAACCGCGGCAAGATTGAAGAGATTGGTGCCGCCGAGCAAATCTACCGTCACCCGCAGTCGCCCTATACCCAACAGCTTATTGCCTCCATTCCCGTAGGCAGCATTGAGCAGATTCAGATGCGGCAGCAGGAACGCCGGGCGATCGCCTAGCTCTTGGTGCGGTATCGATTACGACAGCGATTACGACAGCGTTACGCTTTCGCGTTAAGACGCTCAAGAGGTGTGGACCCCCCGCGACGCTAGGGTTCCACACTCAAACCTGAGCCCGTAGGACTATAGCTATGGTGGGGTGCGCTCCTAGCGGGTGGCGCACCCCACTGGCTTTTATTTGTGGCTATGTACTTAATGCCCTGGGTAGCTCAAATGCGGTGATTCAGGCAAAATGGGCAAACAGCGTCACGAGTGAGTCCATCATGTCTAAATCCACCTCCCGGTCGGCTGACTTTCCCCAGTTTTGGAGCGATCGCACTGACGACCTCCAGTCTCAAATGGCAGCGGTGGCGGCCCGCTTCAACCGCGAATATCGAGGGGAGCCGTTCGAGCTGCCCGATGAGGTGGAAGCCATGCCCGTGTTTCGTGAGCGAGCTTCTGGGGCGTTAGCCGCCCGCATTGCCTCCCCGTTCTGGGATCTGGCCCCGCCTAAAAAGCAGCAGCACTGTCTAGACTTGGGCTGTGGCGTTAGCTTTCTCATCTATCCCTGGCGCGACTGGAACGCCTTCTTTCACGGGCAAGATATTAGCCGGATGGCCTGCGATACCCTCAGCTCTCGCGGTCCCCAGCTCAACTCCAAGCTGTTTAAGGGGGTCCGGTATGCTCCGGCCCATCAGCTTGAGTATGAGGAGAATACGTTCGATCTGGCGATCGCCACTGGCTTTAGCTGCTACTACCCGCTGGACTACTGGAGCAGCGTCCTTGCCGCAGTGCGGCGGGTCCTCAAGCCCGACGGCATTTTTGTCTTTGATGCAATCGACCCAGAAGCAGAACTGGCGGAGAACTGGGCCATCCTGGAAACCTATCTGGGCGCAGAGGTAATGCTGGAAGACCTGTCCGATTGGCAAAACCTGATTAAAACCAGCGGCGGCAAAGTGCTGAAGCAGCAGGGGGGCGACCTTTTCCACCTCTTCAAAGTTAAGTTTGCATAGCGCATCGCATCGCGCAATTTGTATCAATGGCAGGACGCATCTGGCTAATTGGGGGCACCCAGGAGAGCGCGCTGATTGGGCGATCGCTCGCCCAGCAGTCTATCCCCTGCACCGTCACCGTTACCACCACTGCCGCCCGCCGCCTCTATCCCGACTGCGACAGCCTGAACATCTGGGTCGGACAGCTCAAGGAAGCACAGATCAGCTCCTTTCTCAACCAGGAGCAGGTTTGCGCCATTCTGGACGCCTCCCACCCCTTTGCGGTGGAGATTTCCCAGTTAGCGATGGCGATCGCCACGCGCCACCACCTCCCCTACCTCCGCTACGAACGTCCCTCCCTATCGCCGTCTACCGCCACCCAACGCGCCTCGGCTAATGCCGAAATGTCCCTCCCCCTGAATGCCCTAGACACCCTCCTCGCAGACGCCTGCCTGCATCACCAGCGCATCCTGCTGATTCTGGGATATCGTCGGCTTCATCAGTTTCAGGGCTGGCACGCCTGCACCACCCTCTTCGCCCGCATCCTGCCCTCCTCTGCGGCTCTAGATGCAGCGATCGCCGCCGGATTCACGAGCGATCGCCTGATTGCCCTGCGCCCGCCCCTCTCCCCCGAGCTAGAAAGAGCCCTCTGGCAGCACTGGCAGATCACAACCGTCATCACCAAGGCATCGGGCGCACCGGGTGGAGAAGATATCAAGCGGCAAATTGCTCAAGAGCTAGGCGTTCGTCTGATTACCCTGGCGCGTCCGCCAGTGGTCTATCCAGCCCAGACCAGTGAGCTAGAGGTGGCGATCGCCTTCTGCCACCCCCCCCATTCGATTCATGCCCAGGCGCGGTCTTAAATCGCCTGAATCCACTCCTTCACGGTGTACTCCGTCCAGATTTCGTTGCGCCAGTAGGGGTCAGACTCGATCAGCTCCCGCACGGTCGCCTCGTCCGCTGCCTCATAAATGGCAAAGAACTGCGTTAAATCCTGGGTGGGGCCAATGGTCACGAGCACGCCAGACTCCTTCTGTCTGGCCAACCCATCCAGGTGGGCCTGACGATGGGGAGCCCGCTTTTCCAGCACGTTGTCGCAGTAGCGGCCCCAGGCAATGAATTTAGGCATGGCTGATCCTGTTGATTTTACGCTCTTAGGAGAAACTTCCCTAGCTTCGCGGCGTCACGCCGAACTGGTTTACCAGCGCGTCACGCACTTTCTGGTGCAGGGGTTCCACATCCTCGTCGGTGAGGGTGCGATCGCCCGCCCGATACACCAGCCGAAACGCCAAGCTGCGCTGGCCTTCCGGCACTGACTCGCCCCGATATTCGTCGAACAGCTCCACCGACTCCAGTAGGGGTTGGCCGGCCTGCTGCATTGCTCCCGCCAGTTCACCAACGGCAAGGGACTCGGGAGCGTAGAAGGCGATGTCTCGGTCAGACGCTGGATAGGAGGAGTAGGGCTGAAAAATGGGGGTAACGCGCTCGGCCCGATCCAGGTACTGCATCAGGATATCCAGATTCAGGTCAAATACATATATCTCATCCGGCAGCTCGCGCGTCTGCCGCAGTTGGGGATGAAGCTGCCCAAATGTCCCCAAATGGGTCTGCTCCAGCCACAGGGATGCCGTGCGTCCCGGATGCAGTCGGGGAATGTCTGACAGGGCCCGATACTCCACCGGGGCGCCCAATCGCTGGAAGACGCTCTCCAGCACGCCCTTGGCCTCAAACCAGGTCAGGGGGCGATCGCGCCCACTATCCTGCCACTTCCCTTCGCGGGGGTCTCCGCCGAAAATACCCGCGATGATATCCGTCTCCTGGAATGAGTCGGATTCGCTCAGCCAAAAAATCCGCCCCACCTCAAAGCCCCAGAGGGGACCATTGCCCTGCTCCAGGTTGTACTGAAACGCATCAATCAGGGCTGGCAGCAGCTCGGTCCGCAGGGCAGAGTATTCGGCAAACAGAGGATTCGCCAGCACGATCTGTCGTTCGTCACCCGGCTTCACCAGGGAATAGTGCATCAGCTCGGTCAAGCCAACGGCCTGCAGGCTTTCGCGAATCTGCCGCACCAGAGCATACTGGATAGACAGCCGCCCCGGCTCGGTCTTAGCGGGCAGGGTATCGGCAAAGCGGTTGTAGCCGTAGACGCGGGCCACTTCTTCGATTAAGTCGATTTCCCGCTCCAGGTCACGATATCGGTAGGGCGGTACGGTGACGCTCCAGACTTGCCCAGACGCGCCCGACTCAGTTGAAGCGAGCTGGCATCCCAGGGCCGTCAGGGTCCGCTCCACGTCTTCAGCGCCAAGAGAACCTAACTGTGGCTTGGTCGTCTGACCGTTTGTCTTGTCATTGAGTAGTACCGGCCCCAGCACCTGATTCACCCGCTCTAGCCGCAGCTCCACGGTGCGGGTAAATCCAGTTTGGGTGGAGCGATGGTCGGCGATCGCCTGTTCTACCACCGTGCCTCCCGCCAGCTCCTGCATCAGATAGAGGGCGCGGCGACAGGCTAGCTCTAGCTCCGCCTGATTGACCCCCCGCTCGTAGCGGGCCGATGCCTCCGTGCGCAGACTCTGACTGCGGGCCGATCGCCGAATTACTACCGAATCGAAGATAGCTGCCTCCAGGAACACCGCCTGAGTGCCGGCGTGGACTTCCGTTTCCTCGCCGCCCATCACCCCTGCCAGCGCCACGGGAATATCGTGATCCGTAATCAGCAGCGTCTGCTCGTGGAGCGTGCGCGACTGGCTGTCGAGGGTGGTCAGGGCTTCTCCAGGACGGGCGAACCGGACGCCAATGTCTAGGTCAGATTTTTGGGTGACGGCCAGGAGGCGATCGCGGTCAAAGGCGTGTAGCGGCTGCCCCCACTCCAGCAGGATGTAGTTAGTGATATCCACGATATTGTTGATCGGTCGCGTCCCCGCTGCCTGGAGCCGCTGCTGCAGCCACTGTGGAGACGGGGCTACCTGAATCTGCTCCACCACTGTGCCTAAATACACAGGGCAGGCTTTCGTGTCCACCCAAATTGATAAATTTTTTGAATTACTTTTTTCAGAAATGTCGGGAATTTTCGGTAGTTTCAGTGAAGATCCGGTTAGGGCAGCTACCTCACGCGCAATTCCAATTATGCTTAAAGCATCCGCCCGATTCGCGGTGGAGGTTAAATCGAGCACAATATCGTCTAGACCTAAGTAGGGCCGAGCATCTTCTCCGGGCTGCAAGTTCTCTTGAGGGAAGACATAGATTCCCTCTGAGTCTTTAGCCAGACCCAGTTCAGCCAGGGAGCAAATCATGCCAGCGGAAGGGACTCCCCGTAGCTTTCGGGCACTAATTTTTAGATCAATTTTGGGGAGATAGGTTCCGACCGTTGCGACGGGAACGTAAGTGTCTGCTCTGACATTTGCTGCCCCGCAAACAATCGTAGATGGTGTATCTGTACCAATTTCTACCGTACAAACGCGCAGCTTGTCAGCGTTGGGATGGGGATGACAATCGAGAACTTTGCCAACAACAACACCATCTGCCCAACTACGGCGATCTTCGATGTCTTCGACCTCAAAGCCAGCCATGGTTAGCATCTCGGCCAACTCTTCTGGCGTCATGGTCAAGTCAACAAGTTCCCGAAGCCACTCTAAAGAGATACGCATGAGCCTGTCTGGTTAGTGTTCCTAATATGACAAATCATATTCAGCGCCCGTCTGAAAAACTTGGCTACAGGGCCGAGCCAAGGGCTAAGTTTCTCGGATAGGGTCTGAGTCGTGCTCCATCATTCTATCGCCCAAGCTATCGCTAAAATTCAGCGCGATATGGACGATTCATGGATGACTTCCGTAACAGAATCGTGAATAAGAAAAAACATGAGAAACGGCCTTATTCTTCTCCCCGAAACATTTCTTCTCAAAGAAAACCGTAAATTTAGGGAGGCCAAAATCGATTTCAACGGATTTTAGAGAAACTTCAGCAAGTCTTCAACAGATTTCCCGCGAGATTGGCGCTTTGTCAGGCCATTTTAGGAACGATAATTTGTAGTAGGGTGAAACGTCTGAAGACGGCGTAAGCATGAGGGGTTTGACCCCCTATCGAGTCGCTGTCACGCTATCCAATCGGCAGCAGATCTTCACCAAGCGATTGACGAAGTGAGAGGTTTGGCATGAGCTACTGCCTGAATCCAGCATGTCCTCGCCCCGAGAACTTAACCCATACCGAACGCTGTCAGGCTTGCGGTTCGCCCCTGCTGCTACGCGATCGCTACCGTATTTTGCAAGAGCTCGGCCACGGTGGGTTTGGCGCAACCTTCTTGGCTGTGGATGAAGCCTTACCCGGTAGCCCGCAATGCGTGATTAAGCAGCTCCGCCCCGCTGCTTCTTCGCCCCACGTACTGCAAATGGCGAAAGATCTGTTTCAGCGAGAGGCCAAGACCCTGGGCAAAATTGGCGACCATCCCCAGGTGCCTCGCCTATTAGATTATTTCGACTGCGACCAAGAATTTTATCTTGTCCAAGAATATATCAGCGGCTCGACTCTGCAGCAAGAGGTTAAGCATTCTGGCCCCTTTAGCGAGGCTGGGGTAAAGCAGTTTCTCAGCGAGATTCTGCCGATGATCGACTTTATCCACAGCCAGCAGGTCATCCACCGCGACATCAAGCCCGCCAACCTGATCCGACGCAACCAGGACAAAAAGCTAGTGCTCATCGACTTTGGAGCCGTTAAAGACAAGGTGAACCCGGTGAAGGCATCCGCTTCAGAGCAGACCGCTCTCACGGCCTATGCCATTGGCACACCCGGCTACGCCCCTCCTGAGCAGATGGCCATGCGCCCCATCTACGCCAGCGATATCTATGCCTTGGGGGTCACCTGCCTGTATCTCCTCACCGGCAAATCTCCCAAAGATTTGGACTATGACCCCACCACGGGTGAAATTTTGTGGCAAGAGCACGTTCACATTAGCGAGCATTTTGCCAATGTCTTAAAGCAAATGCTTGAAGTATCGGTGCGGCATCGATTCCAGTCGGCCAACGAGGTGCTGCGGGCACTCGATCTGGTCCCCTATATGGACAGCCTGGCCGAGAGCATGGTGACAACGACATCCCCTGGTCGATTGCCCAACTCCCAGTCTGGTCTGCCCCCGTCGGGCAAAGTGGGAGATTCGTCGCCTTCCTCTTCGCCCTCCTCGCGGTTAGCGGCTCAAATTCGCGCCCGCCGGGCCCGCAACGTGGGAGAGAATACGGGCCTGAAAACATCGGGGCGGGGAGCGCTGCGGCCATCTGGTTCACGGATTAGCCCTAGCTCAGCCGGGCGATCGCGCCCTACGGCAGGTCGCCCCAGCATGCCAACCGCCACTAAGCCCGACATTAAGCAAATTCTAGAAGCCTACGCTAAGGGACGACGCAACTTCGCCTCTTGCGATTTGAGTTTGTCTGATCTCAAGCAGGCAAGCTTGGCAGGAGCCAACTTTCACGACGCCAACTTCCACCAGTCACGGCTCCACCAGGTAAATCTACAGAAAGCAGATCTAGGCGGGGCCAATCTAGCCCAGGCCAATTTGAACGAGGCCATTCTGCGGGATGCCAACCTGGTGGGAGCGTTTCTAACCAACGCTGACCTGGGCCGGGCGGACCTACGCGGGGCTAACCTGAGCTACGCCCACCTCAGCCACGCCAACCTGCGGGGAGCCAACCTCTGTGGAGCAGATTTGACGGGGGCTAAAGTTTCCGACGAGCAGCTAGCAATGGCGCGCACCAACTGGAAAACCGTGCTGCCCCGCCGGAAACGTGGCCTGTGGTAAGGTCTGACTAGACGTTATGGTCATTTCAGCCTATGTCCGAGCGCCCTTCTCGTCAGAGTTCGCAGCATCAGAGTTCGCAGCATCAGAGTTCGCAGCGATCGCCCGCCTTCCGCAAGTCCCAGATTGACCCAGAAGTCTACGCTCGGCTCGTAGCAGAGGCCAAATCGCCCTATCGTGGTTTACGCCGCTTTATCTACCTGGCGTTTGGCGCATCGGGTCTAATCGGCGCGTTTGTTTTTCTGGCCCAGCTCACGGCGGGGCAAGCGGTGAACACGGCTTTGCCAAACTTTGCTCTACAGGTGGGGGTAGTGGCCCTGATGGTGTGGCTCTTTCGCATCGACCAGCCACGGGACTAGCGATCTGTCAAGACTAAAAATCAGGGCAAATCCTTGCGGAATCTCCCCCAATTTTTAACCGCACTGAATTTAGGGATAGGTAACCAGGTAGGGGGACGGAATCGGCTCCGCTTCTCCCGCATTGACTAGAGCCTGATAGACAAAAGCCGCGATATCGGCTCGGGAGGCATTGAGGTTGGGGTTGAGCGCCTGGGTGTCGGGGTAGTTGACCACGAGATTTCGCTGGGTAGCAGCGGCGATCGCCCCACTTGCCCAACCGGGAATCTGCCCAGCATCGCTGAATTTATTGAGAGCGGAAAGGTCGTCGCTGTCAATCTCCAGTCCGCTGGCTAGGGATACCAGTGCCTGTACCCGAGGGATTTCCTGATTGGGGCGGAAAATCTGCCCCGGATAGCCCGTCAAGAAGCCGCCCTGGTAGGCAATTTGTACCGCGTCAAATCCCCAAAAGCTGGGGCTGACGTCTACAAAATTAGCTTGGGGACGTTTGGCGGTTGGCGCAAACGCTTTACTGACGATAGCGGCAAACTGGGCACGGGTAACCGGCTCATCAGGTCGGTAGGTGCTGTCGGGGAAGCCACCGATAATCTCCCGCTCCGCCAGCGCCTCAATGTATGGCTGCGCCCAGTGCCCCTGCACGTCGGGAAAACCGATGTCTTTAGCAACAAAAATAACCTCCCCAGAGATATCCGTCTCGTCCATCTGGTTACCAATAGCCATCACCGTACTTGAGCGGGTGGCGTTGTAGACCGCATAGCGACCGTTATTGGCGATGATGTTCTCCCCTGGATCAGCCTCAGTCCCCATGTCTGGACGGGCTTCACCGATAGCCACCACCCCATCCCGGCGACTGTTTTGAATAACGTTGCGCCGCAGGACGGGACGGCCCCGATTAGAAACCACCACCCCGTCTACATTGTCGAAAATTTGGTTACGTTCGATTCGGGGAGCAGCGTCGTCGCTCACCGCCACGCCAAACCCCGTATCGCGAAACTCGTTGGTCCGAATTGTGCCAGTGGCTTCACGGGCGACGGAAACGCCGTTGGCATCGTTGTTGACAAATAAATTATCCTCAATGGTCGGATTACCGGTACCAGTGACAAAAACCCCTTCCCGGAGGCTGTTAGAGAAGGTGTTGTTGCGAATGGTGGGATTGGAGGACTCAACCCAGACCCCCGTGCCTCGGGTGTTGGGATTGGTAATCGTAATCCCTCGAATTTGCGAATCATTGGCTGTCAGCAGGGTGACATTTTGGCGGGCAAACGTGGGGCTAACCAGATTGCCGCCGCCGATAATTAGCACCGTTTGCCCCCGGTTAGCTTCATTGCCTCGCAGAATCACGCCGGGCTTGAGCGCTAGGGGAAAGGACTCGCCGGTATCGCGGGTGTAGCTGCCGGGAGCTAATTGAATAACGGTGGTCTGATCTGCGGGAACCTGCTGCAGCGCATAGCTGATCGTGCGGTAGGGAGAGTTTTCTTGACCGCGTTGGGGGCTGTCAGTGCCCAGGGCAGGATTGACGTAGATGGTTCTGGCGCTGACCGGCACTTGGGCAAGTGTCTCAGACGCCTCGACCCGAAAGCTGAAGGGAGAGGTGACAGCCATACTGCCGGGAACTAGCAGCAGCGTAGCCAGTGCGACCGGGAGCGATGCTGGACGATTACTCCAAAATGCCGAGCCGCCTGCTGGAGCGTTAGGGCGATCGCCCGATCCCCTGTCCCTGAATGAGTCCAATGCCTTAGAACCAGACCGAATGGAGCGAATCCGGTTCAGCTTAAAGCCCCACCGTTTCATACCGTCATCCCTAACAACCATGTGCCTATTTACAATACCTTGAAGTTCGATCGTTCATCCTGAACAGTGGACTATCTTAACGAGTTGGTGAAACTGGCACAGATGGACTATCGCCCTACGGGCTCAGATTTGAGTGCGGAACTCCCGCGAGCCAGGGTTCTGCACCGCTTAAGTGTCTGACCCCAAACGCGTCACACCTATAGGCCATTGGGCTAGAATACTTGAGCTGAAACGTATAACGCTGCCATTCAAGGGCTGAAAGTTTAAGATGAGCTGGAATTGGTTAACGGCGAGCCACGGGGTTATGCTGGCGCTACTGGCTGGATTTGCGATCGCCCACAGCGGTCTGGCCGCCCTCCGTCCCCGCATGGAGAAATGGGTTGGTCCCAGGCTCTATCGCATCGGATTTGCGCTGGTGAGCTTGCCGCTGGCGACGGTGCTAATTATTTACTTCTTTAACCACCGCTACGACGGGCTGCGGCTCTGGAACGTGCAGGGCATCCCCGGCGTGCAGGCTGTAGTCTGGGGGCTGTCGGCCCTCTCCTTCCTGTTCCTCTATCCAGCGACCTTCAACCTGCTGGAAATCGCTGCCGTGCAGAAGCCCCAGGTACATCTTTATGAGAGCGGGATTATCCGCATCTGTCGTCATCCCCAGATGGTGGGGCAGGTGATCTGGTGCATCGCTCATACCCTGTGGCTGGGCACTACGTTTACGCTGGTCACCTCCCTGGGGCTGGTAGCCCATCACCTCTTTGGGGTATGGCATGGCGATCGCCGTCTGGCGGCCCGCTATGGCGATGCTTTCGAGGCCGTCCAGCAGCGAACATCGGTTATTCCGTTTGCTGCCATTCTAGAGGGGCGGCAATCCCTGGTGCTCAGCGAGTTCCTGCGTCCGGCCTATGCGGGGGTCGCCCTCTTTGTCGGCCTGCTGTGGTGGGCGCACCCGTGGCTAACGACCGTGACCCGTCAAGTGCCATGGTAGGCTTTCTGCCTATCTAATGAGAAAAAGTTAAGAATTTCTCTCCAAAGCTTTGTTTTCTTTATCATCTGAAGGCGATACGATATGATCCCAAAGAGGGAATTACTTATAAAAAGAACGATATGGCCATTTCAGCTCACTCAGCTAATGATGCAACTTTCACACGTGACGTTTTAAATGCTCCGATTCCCGTATTGGTTCACTTTTGGGCTCCCTGGTGCGGGCTTTGCCGCATGATTGAGCCGCTGCTGGCCAAACTAGCGTCCGAGTGGGGCGGACAGCTCCGACTCATTAGCGTCAATGCTGATGAAAACCTGAAGCTCGCCAACGCCTATCAGCTCAAAAGCTTGCCAACGCTGGTCCTATTTGACAATGGAACTGCCCTCCATCGGCTAGAGCGGTTTCACAGCACAGACGACCTCCGGCTAGCCTTAGGAGATCTGCAAATCGCCCTTGAAAAACTCACCATGAGCTGTACCCTTTAATCCTGCCAAGGGGTGCGATTGGTCGCGGCTTGGAGAGCCGACAGGGGTGCCTCGCTAAAATAGCGCTGCCGAAATCGCTCTTCCTGAACTGCTGCCAGGAACCGCTGGATGGACGGGGTCGCCCTGCTGTGCTGTACGTCCAGGTCAGTAGAGTCGGGGATATGAATCTTGAGATGGGTACCGTCGGCGATCGCCTCGATTCCCATTTGGCGCAGGGCTGCCAAGCCAAGTTCCAGAGAGCGATCGCCAATTTGGAGGCGATCCTGTACCTGGGCTAAGGTGGCATTCTGCCCGGTGCGGTTTAGATATTTGCCGATCCCCACAAGCTGTTGCCAAGCGGTTTCGGGTGGCCCGGCATCAGGGGGCGGGTAGGCGATCGCCAATATTTTGTTCTGCTGTTGAGCCTGGAGGATCCACTGCTGCAGCTCGGCCCAACTCGTTGGGCACCGATGCATCGGCAGAACACCTGCTGCCATCTCGGCGTCTAGGGGCAGATGATTTGCTAAGGCTCTGACCGCAATCGCTGTGTTTTCTTTCGCTGAGCTTTCCTTCGCTGACTTTTCCTCCGCTAAACCGGCCTCAGCAGCAGCGGGCTGAACTGTGCGCCAGTCGAGAATGGGACTCGCCGGTTCTAAGCGAGATGCCGGCTCTTCTTGGGGCCGTACTGCCACCAAGCGGGCCTGATATCCAGACGCCGCCCCTTTGCGCCCACTCCTGAAATCAAGCTCGATGACCGCCTGGCAGCGTCCTGACGGAATTTCGTCCCGATAGTGGCCCCACCAGATGCCTGGAAAGCCCTGCTGCACGGTCTCATCCCACAGCTCAAACTCGGTTTTGATATAGGCAATCTGGCGCTGCTTCAGGTCTTTGATGCGGCGGTGCCAGACCTGGTCAAACCAGCAGTCGCGGATCAGCAGCCGAGGCACGGGATTGCCGACCCCGTAGGGCTCAAGCAACCTCAGGGCGCGAAACAGGTCTTGCCCCAAATCGGCCACCGGGACAACGAGATCAATCTCCAGAACATTGGTTTGCCCGTCAGCGTCGGGGCCATGCTGCTCGCGAAATTCGCGATTGATGGCATCCCGAAACAGGGCCAGATTTTCTATTGGCAGAGACAGACCCGCCGCAAAAGGATGGCCCCCAAAGCGATGCAGCAGGTGGGCTTGGGGCTGGATGAGCTGATAGAGGTCGATTTGATGAATCGAGCGAGCCGAACCCCGCGCCATGGGAGCAGTGGCGGTCGGTGGGTCACTCCGCAGCAGAATAGTGGGCCGCCCATACTCCTGGGCGATCTGCCCGGCCACCAGCCCCAGCACCCCCACCGACCACTGGGAGTCCTCTAGGACGATAACGGGGTGGGTCGATAAGTCCATCTGCGCCAGGCGATCGCTCACCTCCTCGGCTACTCGCCGCTGCAGGGACTGCCGCCGTGTATTCGCTAACTCCGTCTCAAGGGCCAGTTGCTGACAGCGTTCAACATCCTGACTGGTGAGCAGCTCCACAGCAAAGCTGGCATCGCCCTGGATGCGGCTGATGGCATTGATGCGTGGCCCTAGGCCAAAGGAGATGTCCGTGGGGCGATCGCCCGTGCGGCGGCACAGTTCCAAAAGCTTGGTGATTCCAGGTCGCCGCGATGGGGTTTGCTGGGAAAGCTGCTTGAGCTGCTCGATGCCCCGCTGGGCCAGGTAGCGTCCGTCCCCCCGCAGCTCCACTAGATCTGCAATTAGGCCAATGGCTACCAGGTCCAACAGATCCGTTAGGGGACGGGTGGGGACATTGGGGAGCCGTTCATAAAGCGCTTCCACCAGCTTATAAGCCACTGCTACCCCCGACAGGTGGGCAAGGGGATGCTCCGGGGGCAGGGTGCGGGGGTTGATGAGGGCGATCGCGGCAGGACGCATCTCTGGCAGGGTGTGATGATCGGTGACGATCACCTCCATCCCCAGGGTTTTGGCGTAGGCAATCTCATCGACGTGGGTGCTGCCGGTGTCGCAAGTGACGATCAAGCTCGCTCCTTGCCGGGCTAGCTTTTCCAGCCCAGAGCGGGAGAGCCCGTGGGACTCGGTGAGGCGATTGGGCACGTAGTAGGTGAGCCGGTCATGTTGGGGAAAAAACTGCCCCAGCCCTTCCCACAGCACGGCAGTCGCGGTAATGCCATCGGCATCAAAGTCGCCCCAGATAGCAACCTGCTCCTGTTGCTGAATTGCCTGCTGGAGCCGGGCGATCGCCCATTCCATTTCCTCACCAAAGGCAAACGGACTCGTTGGCTGGTAGGCACCCGGCTCCACAAAGGCGGTCAGCTGGCTAGTATCACGCATGCCCCGCTGCCAAAGCAGCTGAGCCGCATAGTGGCCTATCCGTCCAGGAGCGTACCGCTGCACGGCCTGCAGGAACTCGCGAGGCAGCTCTGCCTGGGGTAAGATGCGCCAGCATGGGGATAATTCAGCCATAGATCTCAAGCGTTAGGGAATTGGGCATCTGGAGAGGAGTCAGCCGCTGCTAGCCCCGTTCAACCGTCCTGTATAGATCAGGGCAGGACCTACGCACCGCACGCGGCGTTCTGGGATTCTGCGCCCACAAAATCGCTCAATCGCGTAAGCCCGATTAGGATAAAGGTAGCAGAGTAGAGGCAGGCGATGGCTCTTCAGTTGGAGACGGCAACCTTTGGTGCTGGGTGTTTTTGGGGCGTTGAGGCGGCTTTTCGGCGCGTCAGCGGCGTAGTGTCCACCTCGGTAGGATACATGGGCGGCCACTTCCCCCATCCGTCTTATCTAGACGTGCTGGCGCGTATTACCGGCCATGCCGAAGTGGCTCAGGTGAAATACGACCCCGATCAGGTGAGCTACGACGATTTGCTCCAGGTCTTCTGGGAGATCCATGACCCAACTAGCCTCAATCGGCAGGGACCGGACCGGGGAGAGCAATATCGATCAGTAATTTTTTATCATACCGACCAGCAGGCAGCAGCGGCACGGCGATCGCGCCACCGGCTCCAGCAGTCTGGTCGCTACAGTCGGGAAATTGTCACCGAAATTCAGCCCGCATCCGACTACTACCTGGCAGATGAGTCCCACCAGCAGTATTTTGAGCGCCGCTATGATCGAAACACCGGAAGCGTGAAGTGAAAGTTGCTGCCCTCACCGGGTGACGAGTCTACCCAAATTTGTCCGTAGTGGGCGCGCACGATTCGCTGGCAAAGGGACAGGCCGATACCGTAGCCATCCTTGGCCTCATCTCGCTTAAGACGAAACCGATCTTCGAAAATCTTTTCCTGATTTTCTCGGGGGATGCCGGGACCATCGTCGCAGATGCTCACCTGGACTTTTTGGGTGGTGCGGTGGAGCGCGATGACTTCGATCAGGCCATGCTCCGGCGTGTATTTGGTGGCGTTGTCCAGCAGGTTGATGATGAGCTGCTTCACCAGTTCCGGGTCGGCATAGACGTTCGGCAAATCGCTAGGGATATCGGTTTTGACGCGCTGAAACTTCGCCTCAAACTGTTTCTGCAGGCGATGCAGGATGTCAGCGAACAGCTCTTTCAAATTTAGGTTAGTCGGGTGGATTTGCAGCCGCACGTCACTGCCCCTAGCCGCCTGGAGAATGTCGGTAATCATGCGATCGATTGCCTTGGTCTGCGTCCGGGCGTGCCTTAGCAGCTGTGCCCGCACCGGGGGCTTCAGACGCGACTCCGCGCCGTCGGCTACGTTGCCCATCTCTAGGGTCTCCAGGGCGAGAGATAGCGCCGTGAGGGGGTTCCGCAGATCATGGGCCAGCATTGCAATCAGCCGGTCTTTGAACTGAAGCTGGGCTTCTAGGTCAACTTTCTCTTGCTTCACGCGAAACAGGTCGTCGGATAGCTGGATCAGCTCGGCAGCATGGGCGATGGTATTCATGCCGCTGGCCCTACTATCACTAGCCGTGCTGCTGTTTGCAGCAGACTGGGCACACTGTTCCAGCTCATCGAGAGACTGCTGCCAGCGCATCCACCAGTTCTCCAACTGCTCAATAAGGTTAGTCCCAGCCAGGGTTTGCTGGGGTGCGGGGAAGGTTTTGATCACGGCTGGCGTAGCCACCAGGCGAAAATGCTCGGCTAGGTAGGGCTGCTCCCCCACATCAATCACCTGTAGCTCGTGGGGATAGCTGTCCTGCTTCTGCTTTAGATAATCCCGGATCTGCCGGATGCGCTCGCTGGAACCGGGTCGCTTGTCTACAAACAACAGCAGTTGAAGGAATGCATTGGGTCTAGCGGACAAAGATGATGATGCCTCCATGCCACTCTCTCGTAAACTAAAACTCTGATCCCAGCACCGAGGATTTAGCCCAATGGCTTGCCATCACTCTAGCCTGCGAAACCCCTTTGAGGAACATCTGTTGAGGAACATCTGGGTGAGGATGCCGCCTCTATTCTATCGACTAACTTTACTGGAGACGTGATTTAACGGCAACGGTGGCAAATTATCGCCCTGCGGGCTTAGGTTTTTAGCTATGATTGCCCAGCCAGGGAAAGCGCTATCCTAGAGGCAGAAGCGATCGCCCTGCAACACGCCCCAAAAGCCGCAGCCAAGGACATATCTTGAGCGGTACAACCAAGGCATCCTGAATAAGGCACCCTGAACTCGTAAATATGACGCATCAACTACCCGAGACTGAGCTGTACCAAGGACAGTTTGGCACCTACACCATCACCCATCACGATCGCCAGGAAGTTCTTCTCTATCGCACTGGACTGGCGATCGCCGCCCTGTGTTTCGCCAGCGCGACAGCCCTGGTGCTCCAGTGGGGAGACGCACTCTGGCTGGGATCTGCCCTGAGCCTGCTATATGGAGGATTCTTGCTTGCCCTGGGTGGTAGCCTGCTGACAATTCACATCTACCTGGCTCCCCTCCACCGCATGCTGCAGATCTTTTGGGGGATTGGGGCGATCGCGTCGCTGATAATTGCGGCGAAAAGCCCGGTACCGCTGGCGATCGCGGTTTACTCCCATCCCGTGCTGCTATGGGGAGTGGGCTTTGGGTTTGCGGCACTCACGGGCATCTTTTTCAAAGAGGCGTTCTGCTTTGATCGCCTGGAAACCAAGCTGCTGACCCCCATCGTGCCCCTGCTCCTGATGGGCCACTTGTTTGGGATCCTACCCGTTGGCGTCGAACAGGTCTTACTGGGCGCTTGGGCGATTCTTATGCTGGTCTTTGCCGGTCGCAAAGCCGTTCAGCCAATCCCTCCCGATATCGGCGACAAGAGTGTGTTTACCTACTTGCGGGAGCAACGGCAGCAGCAGGGGCAAAACGTCTAGAGAATTGGAATTGGTGTGCCATTCGCCTTAAACCAGGGTGCGAACGGCATCCTGGGCTTCCCGCTTCAGCCGACGCGCAATGCGAAACAGCTCATATCCGGTGTGCAGATAGTGCTCGTCATAGCTGTAGATGAAGCGCTCTAGCTCTTCAATGCCGTCGCCAATCTGATTGAGGCAGTAGTACAGGTTAGAAGCGGCACTGGCAACGTTAATCGGATTTGGATAGGAGCGCAGCGAAGTTTGGGCCTGCTCCAACTGATCGCGACAGTCCGCCAGATAGTCCTGAAACGCCTCAATGAGTTCATCATCAAACGGGTCGGCAGCAAGCTGATCGATTTCGTCTTCGAGGGGGTTAAGGATTTCGCTAGTCCAGCGGCTCACAGGGTGATAGACCTCTTGCAGCCACTGACCCAGTTCAGCGTCTGTGCGCTGCCCGGCAGTGTAACGCTGACGATAGGACGTCTGGGCAGCGGCGGTGCGGGCTTGGCGATCGCGTCTACTGACGGGCTGAGTGTACTTCAACTGGACATCATAGGTGCGCCGCCTTTGCGGATCGCCCAAAACTTCGTAGGCTGCATTAATGCCTGCAATTCGGTCATGGTCGCCGCTTGTCTGGTTGGTATCGGGGTGAAAAATCTTAGCCAGACGGCGATAGGCTCGCTTGACCTCTGCCTGACTGGCCTGGGGATGGAGTTCCAGGGTTTCGTAGTGGTTAGACTCAGCCATACCCCCATTGTATCGCCATTCCCAGGCGCTGCCCCTATCCTAAGCTGATGGCAGTAAGCTCCGGATCTTGAAAAAGGGGAGTGCTGAGATAGCGCTCACCAAAGCTGGGCTGAATGAGCACGATTAGCTTGCCTTCATTTTCAGGACGCCGCCCCACTTGAATGGCCGCCGCTAGAACTGCACCGCTAGAAATCCCGGACAGCAAACCTTCCTCGCGGGCCAGCCGTCGCCCGTAGGCGATCGCCTCTTCATCCGACACCACAAGCACCTCATCGATGAGGTCAGCCCGCAAAACGGCAGGCACAAACCCCGCGCCGATGCCCTGAATCTTGTGGGGACCCGGTCGCCCGCCCGATAGCACTGGACTACTGGCAGGTTCAACGGCGATCGCCCGAAACTCTGGCTTACGCTGCTTCAACACGTCCGAGACGCCGGTAATGGTGCCGCCAGTGCCCACCCCTGCAATCATCATATCCACCTGCCCGTTGGTATCCTCCCAAATTTCGAGAGCCGTTGTTTCTCGATGAACCTGAGGGTTAGCGGGGTTGTGAAACTGCTGCAGCATATAGGCGTGGGGTAGAGTGTCCACAATTTCCTGCGCTCGCCGAATGCAGCCACTCATCCCCTCCATTCCAGGAGTGAGTTCCAGTTCAGCTCCGTAGGCCCGTAACATGGCTCGCCGCTCAGAACTCATGGTCTCTGGCATGGTCAGGATGAGGCGATACCCCTTGGCCGCCGCTGCCATCGCTAACGCAATTCCTGTATTGCCCGACGTCGGCTCAACCAGAGTCGTCTTACCGGGAGCAATGCGCCCGTCCCGCTCTGCCACTTCGATCATGCTAACGCCAATGCGATCTTTGACGGACGCGGACGGGTTCATGCTCTCCAGCTTGATCACCAGTTGAGCTAGACAACCATCGGCTTGGGGAATGCGGTTGAGGCGCACCAGGGGGGTGTGGCCGACCAGGTCGGTAATGCTTTGAGCGATACGCATTGAATTTAGGTCTGAAACGATAGACGTGAAACGGTGGCAACGAAGGGCATTAGATGTAGTACATGATATCCGACTGCTGTTGGGCATTCCGCTTATCGAGCAGGTCTTGCAGAGTGTATTTCTGCAGAATGCCTTCGGCGGCATCACAGGCTTCTTGCCATACTTCGTGGATAACGGTTCCCTCGGGAGAACTGTGCTGCTGCTTGGATGCTGTAGAATTCGCGTCCAGCCCCTCGATGCAGGTGATGACCTCTAGCAGGGAAACCTTCCACGGCTCACGGGTTAGGAAATATCCACCTTTTGCCCCCCGCTGACTCCGTACCAACCCCGACCGGCGCAGCGAAGCGAGGAGTTGCTCAAGGTAGCGATCGGGGATGTCTTGCTCTGCAGCAATTTGGCGAATCTGCACCGGTTCCTTTGCGGGGTGGTGGGCAGCTAGCTCCAGCAAAGCCAGGAGAGCGTATTCACTTTTCGTTGAAAGTTCCACAGGCAGGCAATAAGCGTGACTTCTCCAGTATAACCCCGGTTCTCCAGTGGGGTTTGCAGGTTTGTAAGTAGTTAAACAAAATTATTTTCTTGGGGTGGGCGCCCCCGCCGGGGGCGCACGCCCCATAGGCTGTAATTAATTATGCTTTGGCACTTATAGCGTCACGCTTTCGCGTTAAGACACTTAAACCTTAGCCCGCAGGGCTACACCAATCTTCGCTGTTTTGTCGGACGAACAAAAAAGCTCAGGTTCTCAAGGAACCCGAGCTCTATGCTCAAGTGATGGCTATCAACAATAATTGAACGGGCGCGATCGCCCAAACTGATCAGCCGGGATACCGGAACCTAGAATTCAAACGTGGTTCGCAGGCCACCGATAATCGTGCTGTCGAGATCCTCTTCCTGGAACGGATCGTCATAGAAGATGATGCTCGGCGTGATCGAGATATTGTCGTTGATTTGGTAGCGGTAGTAAGCTTCAGCCGCAAGGCTGGTGTCCTCATCTCCCGTATCGCGGGTGTAAGGGAGAACGCCAACCAGGATACCCAGCTGGTTTCCTTCGCCAAACAGGTCGTTGACCGCGATGGTACCCTGATAGCTCCAAACCTCGATGTCGTCGATTGAGCTGATGGGTTCCATATCGACAAACGCGATACCGCCACCCACTTCAAACATATCGCTGATGCGGAAGTTAATCTGACCGCCGTAGGTGTTGGCAATGGTCGGTGTCCCGCCGATGTCAAAGTCATCAGCGAAGCCGTCTCCGCCATCGTCGTAAGCGTGAGCGTAAGTAACGGCAGCATCTAGCAACCCATCAAACAGGCCGAGAGCGGTGAGCTGGGCAATCACGCCGTAGTCACCATTAAACAGGCCGTTGCCTGGGCTGGGGTCTGCCGGGTCATCTGCCGAGTAGCCAAAGTCAAGGCTGAGGAAATCGGTCAGCTGCACTAGCGCACCCACACCCGCGCTACCTGGAATGGCGATGTCATACTGCTGCGGGAAACCAAAGTTGGAAATCGAACCACCACCCGAACTATCCAGCGGGCTGATGGTGCTAGCAACGAAGTCGTCTGCCCCGATACTGTTGGCACCGATTACGATTTCAGCGGGGCCGAGCGGGAAGGTGTAGACCAAGTCATCCAGCTCAAAGCTACCGCCGCTATCGCCACCAAACGATAGACCTTCGGGGTCGCTGGTGAAGGCTAGAGCTTCTTCAGCTTCGAGTCGGACCCGCAGGCGGTCTTCGCCGGTGAAGCTGGCATCGAAGTTCATCCGGACCCGGTAGCCGAAAGTTGCCTGGTTGGAGAAATCGTCATCTTCGTCGATGATTGCCTGAGGGAAAAAGATGGCCTCAGCATTCAGCTTTGTGGTGGTTGAGAATAGGTTTGCCTCCACCTCGGCGACGCGAGCTTCGAGGGCATCGACCCGTCCCCGCAGGGTAGCCAGCTCAGCGGCGAACTCTTCCTGCAGGCGCTGCAATACAGCCAAATCCTCACGGCTGACCTTATCAGCCAGACCGGCAGCGATAAGCTCGTTGACCCGGTCTAAACAGGCGTTCAAACCAGCGGCAAACTCATAACGGGTAAGCGCACGGTTACCGCGGTAGGTGCCGTCGGGATAACCTGCGATACAGCCGTAGCGCTCAACTAGAGACTGGAGAGCCTGAAACGCCCAGTCGGTAGGCTGCACGTCGGAGAGCTGAGAGACGGACGTAACCTGAGACAGGGAATCGCCCTGGCCTTCACGGCTGTACTGGCTGAGCTGAGCTAGCGTGGAAACGCTGGGAGACGCATCAGCCAACTCGACAGGAGTTGAAGATGAAATGATTTCGCTGACATCGATCTCGCCGGCATCGATCGCGATATCGGTATCGGCAATCACACCTAGATCAGAGAACTCAGATGCTGAAGCACCGAGGGTTTCGGCGGCGATCGCCGATGACGAGACAACGGTTACTCCCAAAAAAGCGGGTGTAACTAACAAAGACTTCCATAAACTGTTTGACAACATAGTTTCGTGTCCTCACACCTAACACATTCGAGGGACAGGTTAGTGAATAACTAGGTTATAGCACTGCCACCCCTGCATTTCTACTTTTCCCAAAATAGATTAGCAGAAATATTTTGAATGGTTAATAGTGAAAAGACAATGGCTCAGATGAGATTTTTTCGCAATCGCTGGCACAAAGCGCCAGAGGACAACGGTTCAGGGGTGATTGAGGGGCGATCGCCCAGAGACATCCAGCAAAAAGGGCGTGACCAAATCATGGATTCCTGACTAGCCACGCCCTTGATGCACCTACCTACCAGCGGCAGGTTCGCTAGAACTCAAAGTTCGTACGCAGGGTGCCAATCACGACATCGTCATTGTCGTTGACGTTAAACGGGTCGTTGATGTAGATAATGCTCGGCGTAATCGTGATGAAATCGTTGATGGGGTAGTTGTAGAAGCCTTCCAGGAGGAATCCAGTATCGTCGGACCGCCCTTCATCGGCTAAGTCTCGCGTATAGGAAGGAACGCCAGCAACAAACCCAAACTTACTGCCCTCAACCAGCAAGTCGTTGACAGCAAGCGTGCCCTGGTAAGACCAGACTTCAAAGTCAGGGATGGAGCCGATTCCATTGATTTGGGAGAAGGCAGCACCACCACCGATTTCTAAAACGCCATCGAACAGCTTGAAGTTGAGCTGACCGCCATAGGTATTAGCGACGAATTGTTCGCCTCCCGGTAGGTTGTCAAGCTCGTAGACATCTTCGAGTCGGGGGAAGTCGGCATCTGCCGTGTAGGAGTTGACGTAGCCCAGACCAATATCGAGGAAATCACTATTAAAGGTAATCTGACCGATCGCGCCATAGTCACCGTTGAACAGACCGTCATCACCACCGCTGGGATCTGCGGGGTTATCGGCAACGTAACCACCCTCAAGGGCGATAGAGAAGCTATCCTGGTCGAAAACCGGCACGGAGAAACCAATGCCAGCACCACTACCGGGGAACGCCTGCTCATACAGCGCCGCATCACCGAATTCGCTGATTGTACCGCTACCCGAGCTGGATAGGGGCGTAATGTCATCGACGGGGTCGTCGATGTCAAGGCCGGTGGCACCAATCAGAACCTCGGCAGGTCCCAGTGGGAAGGTGTAGATCAGGTCGTCTAGCTCGAAGTTGTTGCCCTCGTCACCGCCCGCGTTGAAGCCCAGCGGGTTAGACGGGAATGGATTGCCCTCCGAGTTTTCAATGTTTCCAGCCTCAACGCTGGTTTCCAGTTCGTCCTCACCGGTGAAGCTGGTGATGAAGTCCAGTCGAACCCGGTCAATGAAGACGACTTGGTCAGCATCGGAAACGTCGTTACCAGCGGCGTTGATCAGGTCATCGTTGTCATTGGTAGCCGAGACCAGGAACAGCACCTCACCTTCCAGCTTAGTGGTGGTGGAGAACAGGTTCGCCTCCACTTCGGCAACCCGTGCTTCCAGAGCATCAACCCGGCCCCGTAGGGTAGCGAGCTCGGCGGCGAACTCTTCCTGGAGGCGCTGCAGCACTGCCAGGTCTTCCTGACTGACCTTGTCAGCTAGTCCAGCGGCAATCAGCTCATTGACCCGATCTAAACAGGCGTTGAGACCGGCAGCAAACTCGTAGCGAGTCATGGCTCGGTTACCGCGGTAGGTGCCGTCGGGATAACCCGCGATACAGCCATAGCGCTCAACCAGGGACTGGAGGGCCTGAAATGCCCAGTCAGTGGGCTGCACGTCCGACAGTTGGGAGACCGAGGTCACCTGCCCCATCGTGTCGCTAGATCCGGTGGGGCTAGCGATGATGTCGCTGACGGAAGTCGTGGAGCGATCGCCAGCAACCTGACTGCGGGCACCGTCCTCAACTCCAATAACTTCTGAAGCGCTAGCAGGAATCGAAGACAGAGCGAGCCCACCTGCAACGGGAGCAACTACTGACAGAAACCGAAAAAATCGACTATTCATAGTTCCCTCACACCAAGTTAATGTTCAAATAAACTCAACTTTAGAGTCAAGATACCCAAACTAGCTAAGGTATCTCTCAACTCTCAGATTTACTACAACTTTATGAGCTGAAAATGAGCGAATGATTAAGCCTGCACACTGAAAATATTAAGAAATGGATAAGGCTTGAAGCTCTACTGCCTGCACCAACATCGAAGCTATTCACGTCTTTCCCTGAAGTCAACCTATCGTAAGAAATATACCAATAGTCCCATAGACGCTATGAATAGCCCCACAGACAAGAGCCCCACAGATAGCCTCATAAATGTATAGATGAATTCGGGCCGATAAGCAGGGTTTCTCGGCCCTATTTCTTAACACTTTTTGCTGGAATAGCTGGGTAGTGATATACCGGGAGTGGAGCTGAATTAGTAGGATAGCCGCATAGCGGAATAAAGGGATCGGACATGACGCCAGCTACGACGCGATCGCTCGATTGGGACAGCCTGCTTCTGGCGCTGGACGGCATCGAGGTCATTCGTGAGCCAGCCCAACTGGCCAAGCTATCGCAGGATTACTACACCTTTAGCCCCGTTCTGCAGGCGCAACTGGCCGATAAGCGAGCCGATTTAGCGGTGCGTCCTACCTCCGAGGCCGAGGTACTGACTGTGGCGGCAGCCTGCGTACAGCATCGGGTACCGCTCACGGTGCGAGGGGCTGGAACGGGGAATTACGGTCAATGCGTCCCCCTCCAGGGAGGGATTGTGCTCGATCTCAGCCGTATGCAGCAGGTGAAGTGGATTGAGCCTGGGCGGGCCTGCGTTGAGCCGGGGGTGAAGCTGGCGGCACTGGATAAGCAGGCGCGGGAAACGGGCTGGGAAGTGCGGATGGCTCCTTCTACCTATCGCACTGCCACCGTTGGCGGCTTCATCGGCGGCGGCAGCGGCGGCATTGGCTCTGTTATGTATGGTCAGTTGCGCGATCGCGGCAATCTCCACGCTGTGCGAGTGGTAACCCTGGAAGATCAGCCCCGCGTCATTGAGCTGCGGGGCGACGAGGTGCAAAAGGTCAACCACGCCTACGGCACTAACGGTATTATCACTGAGCTGGAAATTCCCCTGGGGCCAGCCTACCCCTGGGCGGAGTTTATCGTAACGTTCCCCAACTTCATCACCGCCGCCCGCTTTGGACAAGCGCTAGGCGATTCAGACGGCATCATTAAAAAGCTGATTAGCGTCTTCGCCGCTCCCGTTCCCAACTATTTTACGGCCCTCGCCTCCCATCTGCCCGTAGACAGCCACTGCGCCTTCCTCATGGTGTCGGAATCCTGCCGAGAGCCGCTGCAGGACCTAATCCGCGAGTTTGGCGGCACGGTCACGCTGGAAAAGCCTTCCCGTGATTTGGGCAAGGGTACCCTGCTGCTGGAATACACCTGGAATCACACGACCCTCCACGCCCGCAGTGCCGATCCGTCACTCTCCTACCTGCAGACCCTATTTTTGGGCGATCGCCCCCTAGCCATATTCG
>JBHJGR010000139.1:0-32533 GCA_050331615.1 Elainellaceae cyanobacterium | reverse complement strand
ACGTTAAAACTACCCGGGCCAACCCGCCCTTCATTAACCTAAATGACCTGCCAACCCCCACAAAAAACTTCCACCCCCAAAATCAAAAACGCTGTGGCGGCGCCCCCGGGGGGGCGCACTCCGCCATAGAATCGTTTACTTGTGGCTACTTGCTTACAAACCCCTGCCGCAAATAGTTGCTTAGGCTGTCAACGAGGGTGACCATGACCAGGACGACGATCAGTAGCGCCGATACTTGCTGATACTTCAAAATCCGCAGAGCGCTAATGATTTCTAGACCAATGCCGCCAGCGCCCACGGCTCCCAGCACCATCGAAGCCCGAAAGTTGTATTCCCAGCGATAAAAGGTAACGTCTGCCATCTGGGGAAAAACCTGGGGCAACACGCTGTGGACAATCACCTGGGATTCCGTTGCACCGACGGAGCGGGCAGCTTCCACGGGTGCCTGATCCGTTAGCTCGATAGATTCAGCAAAGAACTTGCCCACCATGCCCACCGAATGCAGCCCCAGCGCCAGCGTCCCCGGCAGTTTGCCAAAGCCCACCGCCGCCACCAAAATCATGCCCAAAATCAGCTCGGGGATAGCGCGGGTAATGTTGAGAATGGTGCGGGCTACGTGAAACAGAATCGGATGGGGCGTGGTGTTTCTCGCAGCCAGGAGGGCTAGGGGAAGGGAGAGGGCGATCGCCATCGCCGTCCCGGCTACGCTCATCGCCAGGGTATCAATCAGGGGGGAAAGCCACTGGGGCAAGCGGCTAAAGTCGGGCGGAAACATCTCTCCCAGAAGGTTGGCGATCGCCGGAACTCCCTCCGCCATCCGCTCCCAATCCAGCAGTTCAACGACAACAAAGCTGATGAAGATCACGCCAACTAGCGCCAGCACCCGCACCAGTTGGCGAATCCAGCCCCGCTGGTATTGGCGCAGAATACTGTCAAGCGGCTGATCGGTCGCAGTCATCGTGAACTCCTGCAGTAAGGGTTTCTAGCCAGGGGGTGCGTAGGGCTTGCGCCACAACGCACCCTACGTTTGCTACTGGACAAATTCGCCCAGGTCTAGCCCGAGAGTCTCGCCCGCTTTGCGAATGCCGTTGTAGTCTTCGTCGGTCATGGCGGCAAAGCCATCGGCCTTGAAGGGACCCAGCACTGACTCGTCGTCAATGTTCAAGAAAGCTTCGCGGATATCTTCCTTGAGTTCGGGGTCTAGGTCGGCACGCATTGTCCAGGGATATTGGGGAATGGGGTCCGACTCGGCAATAACGACCACCTGCTCAGGGTCGATGACGCCTTCTTCAACTAGAGAATTAAAAATCACGCTGCTGAGGCCGCCCGCTTGAGCGTTACCGTTTTGTACGGCCAGAGCGACAGCGTCGTGGGCACCCAAAAAGACGGCTTCATAGTCTTCGCCCGATTTCAAGCCAGCGTTGGAGAGAGTTAGCTCTGGAAACAGGCGGCTGGAGGTGGAAGCCGGGTCGCCAAAGGCTACGGTCGCCCCTTCAATGTCTGAAAACTCATCAACTCCGGCTTCTGCATTGCCAATGATGATAGAGGTGTAGGTGGTGCCCCCGTCTTTAAGGCGAGCGGCAAAGGGTTCGATATCGCTCTTGGTCTTTGCGAGAACGTAGGACAGAGGACCAAAGTAGGCCAGGTCCAGCCGACTGTTGCTGGCTGCCTCAATCATGGAAGAATAGTCGGTGGTAACCACCAGCTCAATCTCTTTGTCCAGCGTTTCTGACAAATAGTCAGCCAGCCCCTGATTGTCTTGAATCACGGTCGCCGCATCCTCATCGGGCAGCAGGGCCACCGTCAGCTTTGTGGGGTTGGCCTTCTCGGCAGCGTCACCGTCAGCCGCATCGGGACTGCTGCATCCAGTCAGGGCAACGACGCCCACCAGCACAAATCCCACGACACCTTGTTTCCAATCAATGCTAACCATGATGCTTCACGCCTCCCTGTAGAAAATGATAAGAAAGTGGAAAGAAATAGCAAGTCCTCAGAAAACCGTATCCCTCGTAACTCTAAACACCCAATCGCCAACTCTCGCGCCTCACGTCGCAGCCACTAGGGGCTGCCCAGAATAGATTTCGCTTAGATCGTGGTGATCCAGTGCTGATGGTGGACCATCAAAAATGACCTTACCGTGGGCTAAGCCGATGATGCGATCGCCATATTCCTGGGCAAAGTCCACCTGATGCAGGCTCAGCAGTGCCGCAATACCGTCGGATTTACAAATCGTTTTCAGTAGGGATAGCACCCGATGGGAACTGGCCGGATCGAGACTGGCAATGGGTTCATCTGCCAGCATGAGCTGGGGCTGCTGGGCCAGGGCGCGGGCAATGCCCACCCGCTGCTGCTGACCGCCGCTCAGCGCTTTCACCGGGGTCAGTGCCTTTTCGATGAGGCCCACCCGATCCAGACAGTCGAGGGCGATGCGCTGGTCTGGCTCGGGTAGCGGCATGAGGCTGCGCCAGAAAGAGTGGTAGGCTAACCGCCCCATCAGCACGTTTTGCAGGGCCGAGTATCGTTCAATCAGCTGGTGCTGCTGAAAAATCATGCCGGTGCGCTTGCGGTGCGATCGCAGTACGCCGGGTTGGGCCAAGTCCCCCAAGCCGTCTACAGTGACTCGACCGCGGGTGGGGCGATTCAGGTAGTTAATCGTTCGCAGCAGCGTGGACTTGCCGGCTCCTGAGGACCCCAGGACCACCGCAAACTCGCCACGATTGAGCTGTAGGGAGACCGACTCCAGGGCCGTGACCCCATTGCGATAGGTCACGCCTACCTTGTCTAGACAAATAATCGCAGACTGTTTCATCAGCACACCTGCCGGATCGATGTAGCGATTACAGCTTAATGCTTTTTATAGATTTCGACTTGGCTATTTTCGCAGGAAAACGCAGTTTTAGGTATAAGGGAAGGTTAAGAATCAAAAGGGTAGGAGATGGAGCCGCAGCAAGATGGTGCTAGCCGCTGGACTCAACCGCCACACCAGGTGTCCCCTGGCCAATTTCGTCTCCTGTCACACCTATACGGATTTCTCTTAGGGAATTAAGTATAAAGGGAGAGCTAGTGGATTAATTGACAGCCAGCTAATACCAATTTCGTGTGAAGATGCACAGGAGAAGTCCAGGCAGACAATGGGCTTAAGCCCCTTATTGTATACAGCTTCACAGAAAGACGGTATAACTTCGGACGAATCCCGCCAACCTGTTCCCATAATCCGAACTCCTATGTCCAACGATCCCCCTTTGGTCCAGCTTAAATGGGAAGACCCCGTCACGGGAGAGCTGCATACGCCTTCGCTAAAAGCGCCCGTTGCCATTGGCCGGGAAACTCCCCAAATGCCGGAGCAGTGGGGCGGTGAGCCGGTATCGCGCCTGGAGCTGGACCATAAACAGGTATCCCGCTTCCATGCCCTCATCTCGGTCGTTAATCGCCAGCTCTTTATTACTGACGAGAGCGCCAATGGCACCTATCTCAATGGGCGGCGGGTGTTGCCCAAGGGGCAGTCATTCAATAGCCAGGATACTTTGCGAATTGGTCCCTACAAAATTACCGTGGCGATCGCGCGTCATCAGGGCACCAACTCGACTGAACTTAACCCTGAGCATAGCCAGGTTGCCGAAACAACGGCTGCCACCAGCCCCAATGCCCTCCTGGTTTGGTTCGCTGGAGTGACCATTCTGCTGCTGATGGGCTTGGGCACTTGGGGCATTGTCGGGGTGCTGCTGGATCGGTCCCGTCCTCAACTGGAGCCACAAACCTCCTCGCTCCATCGCCGACATCATTCCCCCGTCCTTAGTCCAGTTCATACCTCGCTTTGAGACGATATCGACTCCCACGGCTGAATCGACGAACGCAGCAGCGCCTGGTGCGATCGCCCCAAGCTGGAAAAAACCGACTCAGCCTTTTTAGCCTCAGGCAGATAGCGCTGGTGCTATCCACTATGATGCTGGCGCTAACGCTAACGGGACTGCCGGCCCAGTCCCAAGGACTCCACGCCGTTGGCAAGGCTCCCGTTGTGGTGGATGGTCGGGTCGTCTTTGAGGTGAGGGACACGGACACCATCACCGCCGCGGAGCGGGCTAGGTGGATCAACCGCGAACTGGAGCAGGAGGTGCGATCGCCCCAGCTTGCGGAGATTGTGGTGGCCCAGAAGGATGGTCTGGTCTACTTGACGAACCTCGCAGCGGAGGCCGAGCTGCCGACCCGCCCCAGCGATGACATCCTCATCACCGTCACCGAGGCGGACGTGCTCTCCCCCCGCCGCAAACCCTATGAGCAGGGGATGGTTTGGGCCAACTTGCTGGAGGCGGCGCTGCGGCAAGGACAGCTCGAACGCCAGCCCAGCTACCTGCGGCGAGCCCTGGCCTATAGCGCCATTGTCCTCCTGGGAGCGATCGCCCTCCATCTGCTGCTACAGTTTGCCGGACGGGCGATCGCCCGCTATCTGGACCAGCAGCTCCGGCACACGGCCCATCCTTCGAACACTTGGCAGCGATCGCTGCGGCTGTTCTGGCAGTTGGGTGTTTTGGGAATTCAGGCGGGGCTGTGGCTGACGGTAGGCTTCTACATCACCGACACCATCCCCCAGGCGCGGAGCTGGCGCTACCGCCTCTACGACCTGCTCAATGCCCGCATTTTTGACCTGGGCAGCGGCAACTACTCGGCCCTCCAACTGCTGCTGTTTCTGGCGCTGGCGATCGCCCTCTGGTTTATCGTCACCCTGGTTATTCGCCTCTTTCGGTTCTACGTACTTAGTCGGGCCGGGGTGGAGCAGCGGGTCCAGGACATCCTCGGCGTGCTGCTGCAGTATGCCCTCACCTTTTTGGGAGTCATCATCCTGCTGCAAATCTGGGGGCTCGACGTTAGCTCTCTAACGATTCTGGCCAGCGTTTTGGGGGTGGGGCTGGGCTTTGGCGTACAGAACATCACCAACAACTTCATCAGCGGCTTCATCATTACGCTGGAGCGTCCGGTGCAGATGGGGGACTTCATTAACGTGGGGGAACTGGTGGGCACGGTTGAGCGCATCGGTGCCCGCAGTACAGAAATTCGCACCCTTGACCAGGTAGCTATTATCGTTCCCAATTCCCGCTTCTTGGAAACCGAAGTGATTAACTGGAGTCACGGCGGCCCGGTGTCGCGGCTCCATCTGCCCGTGGGGGTGGCCTACGGCTCCGACATTGAGCGGGTTAAGCAGGCACTGCTAGAAGCGGTCAAGCGCCACCCGGAGGTGCTGCTCCAGCCCCGGCCCGAGGTCTGGTTTCAGGGATTTGGGGACAGCGCCATCAATTTTGAGGTGCTCGTGTGGACGGGGGAACCCCGCAAGCAGTTCCGGGTCAAGAGTGATTTGTACTACGAGATTGAGGCCAGTCTGCGGCGTTACGATATCAGCATCCCTTTCCCCCAGCGGGATGTGCATCTGCGATCGCCCAACCTAGACGCCCTGATCGATACCCTCAAACAGTCTGCAGCCAACGGCACCAATGGGCACCATCCCGCCCCGGCTCGCTGCCCTGCCGCTGCCCCCAATCGACGGGCAAATTTGGATCTCCCCGCCCTGGTGAATCTAATGCAGGCCGAGGGCGGGGTACGCGTGGGCGATCGCCGCTATCGGTTCAATATCTACCCTGCCTGCTTCACGGGGGGCGAGGCGGTGGAGTGGCTGGTGCAGCACCGGGGACACACGCGAGAGGAGGCCGTTGGGGTGGGGCAGCAACTGCTTGAGCAGGGCTTGATCTACCCCGTCACCGAAACGGCTGGCTTTCAGGATGGCTATTATTTCTACCGCTTTGACCGCGACCAGCAGCGGCTCTCCCAGTGGGAGGCGCAAGATGCCGCTTCATCGGGGCAAGGTTCAGGGGCGATCGCCAATCAGGGTCCTTCTAGCGGGGCGATCGCCAATCGAGACATCGCCAGTCAGGGCATCGCTGATCAGAATATCCATCATCAGAGCGCTATCGATCGGGATATTGCTAATCAAAGCATTACCAAGCACAGTCCCAGTTAGAAAAATAGATCGGGTGGGTCGTGCCCACCTTGCCGCAGGCAGCGCCCTTTCCACCAATTGGGCCATGCCCTCTCTATTGCCGCCTCAGCAGCATTTGGCATAACGCATATGGCACTAAATTTCCTTCGGTCAATTTGGACGGGTTCGGATAAACCCCTGGGCGGGCGCTACCAACTGGTGGCCTGTTTGGGGGAAGGCGGATTTGGGCAAACCTTTCGTGCTCAAGACCTGCATCTGCCGGGACAGCCCCTGTGCGTGGTCAAACAGCTCAAGCCCCAGGTGACGAGCGCCCAAGACCTGATGGTGGCCCGCCGCCTGTTTGATACAGAAGCAAAGGCACTCTACGAGCTGGGGAACCATCCTCAGATACCGCGCCTGCTGGCCCACTTCGAAGAAAACCAGGAGTTTTACCTGGCCCAAGAGCTGATTGAAGGGCACTCCCTTTCGGATGAGCTGATCCCGTCTAGCCGCTGGAGCAATGCCCAGGTCGTGGCCCTGGTGGGCGACATTCTGGGGACGCTGGCCTTTGTGCATCAGCATCGCGTCATCCATCGAGACCTGAAGCCGTCAAACCTGATTCGTCGCCAGCGGGACAACCGCATCGTGCTGATCGACTTTGGGGCGGTGAAGCAGGTTAGCACTCAGTTTGTCTCGTCCAATACGGGCATCACCCACACCATCTCTATCGGGACTCATGGCTACATGCCTAATGAGCAGCTTGCCGGGACGCCCCAATTTAGCAGCGATATTTACGCGGTGGGGATGATCGGCATTCAGGCCCTGACGGGGCGGCATCCCAAGCTGCTCACGGCAGATCCGCGCACGGGGGAAATCGACTGGCATCGCCACGCCCCCCAGGCCCATGCCGGGTTGCGGGCTGTTTTAGACCAGATGGTGCGCTATGACTTTCGCGCCCGATATGGGACGGCAGCAGAGGCCCTGGCGGCCCTGCAGGCATTGCCAGAATCGCTAAGCCAGGCAATGCCGACCATTGTGGGATTTGCTGAGCCTGAGTTAGATGAGGATGGGGGCCAACCGGCAATGGATGCTTCCCCCGCTCCTCTGCCGCCGCCGCCGCCCGTGCTGCCTGTCACCCAACCCGAGGCCAACACCTTACCCTACACCGAACCTGCCCCCTCCCAGTCTGAATCGCGTCCGCCATCCCAATCAGAACTCTCCACACCTGGCCTTTCCCAGACGCATGCGGCCCCATCCGATCCGACTCCGCCAGTCCCTACTCCGTCCAGCCCTGGGCCAACCCTGCCAGTGGTCGGTCGGCCAGCCAGCAGTTCTCTACCTCGTCCGTCTGTCCTGCCCCAGTCTCGACCATCGGTGCGTACCCATTTGGTGCCGTCTCGAACCTCCCTGCCGCGGGTGGCCATTCCGGCTGGAGCGATCGCCACGCTCCTGACCCTGGGTCTGCTGACCTGGCGTGCCTGCACCCCACTGGAAACCACGGTCCCTACGGCCACCAACCAGACGCTTCCGGCTGGCCAATCCGCCGACGTCACCGAATCCGCCGGTGAAGCCGCTGCTGAGTCCCCTGCCGCTGCGCCTACCGCCCCAGCAGTACCGCCTCTGCGGGAGCGCCTCCAGCGCGCCCAAGAACTGCGAGACGATCGCCAGTATGACCAGGCCCTGGCCCTGTATGACGAGGCGATCGCCCAGGATGAAGCCGCCGCCGCTGCCCACGCTGGTCGGTGCTATAGCCTTAACCGGCTACAGCGCACTGAGGAGGCGATCGCCGCCTGCGACCGGGCACTGGCCCTCGAACCGAATAATGCCCAGGCCCTCTGGAGCAAGGGCTATGCGCTGGATCAGCAGCAGCGCCATCAGGACGCCCTAGCACTCTACGATCAGGCCCTCGCCATTGACCCTAACTTTGCTGAAGCCTGGAGCAATAAGGGGACGGCCCTCTTGCTGCTGAAAAACTCTCAGGCCGCCCTTGCCGCCTTCGACCGGGCGGTGGAGCTGGATCCTACCCTAGCGGAAGCCTGGAACAATCGGGGCGCTGCCCTGTGGGATCTGCGCCGATTTGATGAAGCGGCGGCCTCGGTCGATCGCGCCCTCACCCTCCGCCCCGACTACACCGATGCTAAGACGCTCCGGCAGGAGATGCGCCAGCGGCTGGGGCGCTAACCATACCAGAGTCCAGCGGTATCGCCTCAGCGCAGTAGGGCCGTCCAGGTGGCGGGACCAACGATGCCATCGGGGTTGAGGCTGAAGTTACGCTGGGCTGCTTTCACTGCCGCTTCGGTCTGCGGGCCAAAGATGCCGTCGATAGGCCCGCTGTAGTAGCCGAGCGATCGCAACCGCTCCTGCAGGCGGGCAACGGCTGGCCCCCGGGTACCAGGGCGCAGGATTGGCAGAGTCACTTCGCGGGGGGCGGTGGGAGCAGCGGTGGTGGAGGCCGACGACGAGGGAGCATTAGCGCTGGCTGCTGGGGGTGCAGGCGACTCGGCAGCAGGGGCCGTTGAGACGGGTTGAGCGGCGGGCTGATTGGGGGCGGCAGCGGTTAGTTGGCCCACCTGCGAGGGTAGGGGAAAGAGGCGCTGCCAGGTGCTTGGCCCCACGACCCCATCGACCGTGATGCCCGCAGCGGCCTGAAATTGCTGTACGGCGGCGGCGGTCGCTGCCTGGTAAACCCCGTTAACTTCTCCTGAATAAAATCCCAGCAGGGCGAGGACAGCCTGGAGTTCTTGCACCTGCTCCCCTTGACTGCCCAGCCGCAGCAGGCGATCGCTGGCCGGAGCGGTCTGGGGCGTTGTTTCCGGACCAGGAGGAGAGGTTTGGGATTGGGCGATCGCAGTCGGCGTTAGCAGCAGCAACCATCCACCCACCGTCAGCCCGATCAGTACCCTAAATTTTCTAGCGGGGAGAATGGCGTCTATTGCGGGAAGGGAAACGTGGGCGGGTTGCGATGCTTCTGGAGAGGAATGGCAAACTGGGCCGGTCGAGGTACGTTCCACGGGTAGTCGAGAAATTGAAGTGGCGCTGCTAGAGGCTTGAACCATAGAGGTGCAGTGGCGATGGGACGAATGGGGGAAGCACAGAGTCCGAGTAAAATCATCCAGCAGTGTACCCACTGGGAGGTTGGTATCCTGTGCCGTGATGACGAAAATGGGGATAATTCCTCAAATGCTCAGAATGAATGCTCAAGACCCTACCATATCTTGGCGCGGTCCTAGGGATGGGGTGAGCCAGATTTGACCTGGAACCGACATCACTGATTGATAGCGTTTATAGCCCTGCGGGCTCAGGCTTGTGCGCGAATCCCTCACGGCGCGGGGGATGCGCTCATAATAAGGACTAATTTAGAGGGCTAACTCAGAGGTATAGATATGAAACGTCCGTTGCTCAACCAGTTTCGTGGGGCGATCGCCGGAGCCGTTTTAGGGCTTGTGCGGGAGTCAACGCCCCTGGGCTGGCTCGAACGCTTCCCCATGGATGCACTGGATTCGGTCGGGCCGGATGACCAAGCTGCAGCCAGAGAGTCACTCCAGCCGATTACCCAGTATTCCAGCGCTAGTCAAGCGGTCAGGACGATTTTTTTCAACCTGACCCACGCCCTGATTCACCACCAGAATATCTTGGCCGTGGTGGAATCCTCTGGGCCGGCATCCCCAGTGCGGCTCACCACTCCTACCGACGCGGCCCTGGCTCTCCTGCCCGTGCTGCTTTATTTCCACGACGAGCCCCAACAGTTACCCCACCGCATCGGCCCATTGGTCGAAGCGATCGCCCCTCCCTCCTGCCTAACATCCGTACTGCTCATCGGCCATACCTTCTCCCAGATGCTCATTTATCCCGTGAGTGCCCGCGAGATGGTGCCCCGGCTAATGGCGCAATTGGAGGACGCGGCAATCGCCAATCTGGAGGTGACCCAGCTTGGCCAGCAGCTCAGCCAGATACAGCAGTGGCTGGATGCTCCGCCAGGACTAGCTGAAATGAGGGCGGCGTGGCGATCGCCTTCAGCGGCCCAGCCCCAGGCCAATTTAGCTGATTCAACTCATTCCTGGTTGACGATGCTGGTCCTCTACAGTTTTCTCTGTACGCCCGGCGACTTCAGCCTGAGCCAGCAGCGCAGCCAGCAAGCCGTTGGGGTAGCGCTGGGGGCTGGGGCAGCGATCGCCTCGGTTCAGGGGCTGGTGGGAGCCTTGGTGGGAGCTTATCTTGGAGACGGAGGGCTACCCATTGCCGGGCATTTGGCCATGGCAGCAGCGGCTGATAGTAGCTTTGATGTCCCGCTGCTGGCAACTCAACTGTTTGCTGCCTGGGCCGGAGTTCACCAGCCCCAGATGGTGCCATCTGCCCGTGGGCTGGTTCAGGTGGGGGCGATCGCGGCAGCCTTGCCGCCTTCAGCCCGTGCGGGGGGTAATTCTCTACTCGACGATCGGCCTTAGCTATACTATTCTCAGAAAAGTCGACGATGGTTTTCCTGAAGCTGTGCGCAGCCTCTTGTCGTGATTCAATGTTCCTACCCGTGACGTGTCTGTCTTCGGTCTCATAGTCTAGTTAGTCTAGCGGTTGGTGACGTGATGAAATCGTTTCGCTCGTTGGCACAGCACGTAGATCAGTGGTGGCGATCGCAGTCAAAAGGGCCGTCTCAACGCTTTATTTCTTCAGCAGCGTCCAGCACCTCTGAGCAGGGACAACCTGCCCGGCGGCGAGGGGTGGTGCCGAAGCTAAAGGTAAAGGTAAACCTCCTGCCCTCCCGTGAGCCGCTGTCGCCTGCCGATCAGCGAGCCGCTCCCCTGCCCAAGGGCGGCGGCCAGTCCCCCAAGAAATCACGTAATATCTATTCCTCCTCCATCCTGTTGACGGTGGTGGTGGCGTCCCTGACCAGCGCCATTGGCTATCGCCTCTACAATGAGCCCAAGCTTGATGTGGGAACAATCGCGCCCCAAACCCTGCGGGCACCCCGTTCGGCAGTGGTCGAAGACGAGGTAACGACTGAGGCCCGGCGAGAAGCTGCCAGCAAAGGGACGATTCCAATCCTGATGATTGATCCGGCGGTCAATCAGCGCATTTATCAGACGTTTCAGCGATCGCTCGACCGGGCTGATGAGCTGCGCAATCGGGCTGGGGCCTTTCCATTTGTTGAAACCTCTATCTTGTCAACCGCTACGCAAAATTATCTGCGGCAGGCCAGCGAGGCTGATTGGCGCAGCACCATCGCAGCAGTAGAAGGGACCGCCCGCCGCAGCGACCCCCCAGCTCTACTGCCCGACGCCGATGCCCCCGAAGGGACGGCCTCGTCAGAGAGCCCAGATGCCAGTCAGTCGTCTCAACAGCTTGCAATCATTGAGCTCCAGGCTTATCAGCGCTCCGCTTCGGCAGACGATTTCTCAGCACTTAAGCAGCTCATTATTCGAGCCAGGCAGCGCTACAACGTGGCGATGGCCGAGATTGCAAGCACCCCCATCAATAAGCCCGATAGGATTTACGACGCCACCCTCCTCCAGCTCTCGGACAATGTCTGGGATGAAACCAAAACGGGGATGCGGCATGCCCTGGAGGGTATTCTGACCCAAGGCATTTCACCAGGGCTGCCCAATGAGCTGATTCGCTCGGCTATTCGATTTCAGCTCAATGAGGAGGTGCCCCGTGCCGCCGTCCCTCTGGCTATCGATATTCTGGCCTCGGTGATTAAGCCCAACTTGGTGGAAGACCCAGAGCAAACTCGCCTCTTTGCCGAACGGGCCGCCGAAGCGGTCGAGCCCGAGCTGGTGGAGGTGAGGCGCGGCGAGATTATCGTCGAAGAGGGTGAGACAATCGACCAGTCCCAGTTCGTGCTGCTAGATTATTTCGGCCTCAGCCGTCGGGGCATTGACTGGGTGGGGCTGGTGGCATTTGCGGGAATTGTGACCCTATCCGTGGGAGTGTTCCTGGTGGCCGAGCGGCGATTTCGTCCCCATTTGCGTCGCCGCGACCATATTCTCATTGTCCTGCTGACCCTCAGTACCCCGCTGGTGGTGGCCTTTGGCCTACCGTCAACGAACCTTCCGGCCATTGGTCTGCTGGTGGGTAGTTTCTATGGGTCGGCCCTGGGGCTGACGGTAGTGGGGCTACTCAGCGTGGTGCTCCCCATTGGCATGGATGTGGTGTGGAGCCAGTTTGTGGCCAGCGCTGCCGGTAGCTTAGTGGGGACGCTGCTGGCCGACCGGCTGCGATCGCGCGAAGAGCTGGCCATGCTGGGTGGAGCAGTCGGCATTGTCCAGGGGCTGGTTTATCTCGTTTTTAGCCTGATTTTGAGTACGGCTTCCAGTCCCGTGTGGCTGGCTGTCCTCACCGCCGCTCTAATTCAGGGACTCATGGGGGTGGCCTGGAGTATCGTCGCCCTGGGGGTAAGCCCCTATCTCGAAAACCTGTTTGACCTGGTGACGCCCATTCGTCTAGTGGAGCTGTCCAATCCAAATCGTCCGATGCTCAAGCGCCTCGCTTCGGAAGCGCCCGGTACTTTCCAGCACACCCTATTCGTCGCTAGCCTGGCGGAGGCGGCGGCCCGTGAGCTGGGCTGCAACGTCGAGCTAGTTAGAGCCGGGACGCTCTATCACGACATCGGCAAGATGCACGACCCCCAGGGGTTCATCGAGAACCAGATGGGGGCGACCAATAAGCATGACGTGATTAATAACCCCTGGAAGAGTGCCTGCATCATTAAAAAGCACGTTTCAGAGGGGCTGGTGATGGCCCGCAAGTGCCGTCTGCCGGGAGCCATTCAGGCTTTCATCCCAGAGCACCAGGGCACGATGCTGATTACCTATTTTTACTATCAGGCTCAGCAGTGGGCGAAGGAAGACGCCAGCATTGTGGTGCGCGAAGAGGATTTTCGCTACGACGGTCCCATTCCGCAGTCGCGGGAGACGGGCGTTGTCATGCTGGCCGATTCCTGCGAGGCGGCGCTGCGATCGCTTAAAGATGCCACCCATGAAGAGGCGCTGGCGATGGTAAACCGCATCCTCCGCGCCCGCTGGCAGGATCAGCAGCTCGTTGATTCGGGCCTGAGCCGTCAGGAGATGGCTCGCATCGCCGAGATTTTCGTCCGCGTCTGGCAGCAATACAACCACAAGCGCATCCCCTACCCAAAGGCGGCCCTCACGCCCCAGCCCTCGCCGGTGTCGTCTTGACGACATCCCTGTAGCCCCACGGGCTAAGGTTTGAGTGTCCTAACGCGAAAGCGTAACGCTATACCAACTAGGTTGAGAACGTAGAGCTTCCCCGGAGGAAAACTCCAATTCTCAAAGTGGTTTTGGTCTCAATTGCCTAGAGACCACCGTCTAGCATGTCGCTGGCCTGCACCCCATAATTTTCGCGGGCGGCGGCGATCGCCTGTAGTGTTTCTGGACCCAAAATGCCGTCAATCGGACCGTTGTAGTAACCCTGGTCCTGCAGCCGCCGCTGAATCTCAACGACGCTGGCCTGACCCGCGGCTGGCGAGCTGGCAAGCTGAGCCGGAGGAGGCGCGGCGGTGGGAGCGACCGTAGGGGCTGGAGTGGGGGGAGCAGGTAGAGGCGGTGCCGCACTCACCGCGGGCGGCGGCGCAACTGGGGCTGGGCTGGAAGAGCCAACGGGCGCTTCTGGGGAGGCGTTGACGGCGGCCTGGGGAGAGGCTGAGCGGGTAGCGGCACTGTCTAGGGCAGCGGCGGTCGCTGGACCAACAATGCCATCGACGGTCAATCCTTGCGATCGCTGGAAGTCAATTACAGCAGCTTCCGTGCGGGGGCCATAGTCGCCATCAATGTTGCCCTGGTAGTAGTTGAGGGCACGGAGCTGGCGCTGCAAATCCGCCACGGCATCGCCCGTTTCTCCCCGCTCCAGCAGGCCGTCGTTGGGGTCGGGCCGGGCGGCGGCTGGAGTAGCTGCGCGCTCCAAGGCGGCTCGGGTGCTGCTGCCCACAATGCCGTCTACCCTCAGCCCCTGAGCGCGCTGAAAGCGCTCCACTGCGGCTTCTGTCAATTCACCAAAATAGCTGGAAATCGGGCCATCGTAGTAGCCAAGGTCTCGCAGACGGGTCTGGAGCTGGGACACGGCTTCGCCGCGATCGCCCATGGCCAACGCACTCCCAGCAGCCGGGGTCCGTCCCTGCCGTAGGGCAGCGGTGGTGGATGCCCCGACGATGCCATCAGGATTTAGCCCCCGATCGCGCTGAAAACGGATAACAGCGGCCTCAGTAAGCTCGCCAAAATAGCCAGAGATAGGGCCATCGTAGTAGCCCAGCTCTGTCAATCGCTGCTGTAGCTCTTCCACCAGGGCTCCGCGGTCCCCCTCTTGTACCACCAGGTTGCCAGCCTGCTGACCCAGGAGGAAGGGGGCGGCGATCGGCGGCGAGGTCGGAGGGAGCTGACGGGATGCGGCGTTGACCTGCCCCCAGGCCGGAGCAGCAGTGACCCCTGCAGCGGCACTGAAGGCTGCTCCGGTGGCGATCGCCCCTAATAGAACCCAATTCTTGACGAACTGGCAGGAAACCGTGACGTTTCGGCATGAAAGCATCGTAAAAACCATTGTGGTGCTTGGCAACGCGTCTAGCTAAGAAACGGTCGAAGAACGACCGCACGGCTTGGCTGATATTTTAGGCGATCGCTTCGAAATTAGAGCAAAAAAGTTTTAAGTAGTCAAACAAATTATTTTCTTGGGGGGCGTATGCCCCCGGCGGCGGCGCACACCCCCACATAGCCCTGTGGGCTAAGGTTTGAGTGTGGAACCCCCGCGGCGCGGGGGTTCCACACCTCTTGAATGTCCTAACGTGAAAGCGTAGCGCTATAAGATGTAATTGAATTATACGCGAGCATATAATAATGTTTGGATTTCTTGGCGATCAAAGGTCTGGCCATCAGTGAAGCCACTGGAGTGCACAGCCCATAAGTTGTAATTATTTGTGCTGCAGCACTCGCACAATTGTTAGAGCCTAAAGGAAATTGGGCACTTTGAACTTAGTCGGGGTGAATACATCGAGACAACAGGCTTTGTTCCCCTTATCAATCGTCACCTGATGGGTCATTGCCCATCCCTATCGCATCGAGCTGACTATCTACCCGGCAGTAGGTCATAAACATAGCGGAAATACATATTATTAGGGATTACTCATGTCAACAATATTGACTGAACCCGTCGAGATGCGCCCAAATGGAGCGGGTGGTTTCTTGATGCTCGGTTCCGAAAACCAGCCCAATAGCTTTGCCGGATCCTCCCAGGCTGACGAAATGATCGGTGGCAATAAAAGGGATATTTTCTGGGGACTAGCGGGGGCAGACATTATTTCTACAGGCCCAGAGGATGACGAAATAAACGCGGGCAAGGATGACGACCGCGTGGATGCTGGCCCCGATGACGACCTGGTGCGCGGCAATACCGGGGACGATACCATCGATGCTGGGCCTGGAAACGATACGGTATTCACCGGCAAAGGGAACGACACCGTTGATGGCGGAGACGGGGACGACTGGGTTCGCACGGGACAGGGGCGCGATTCCATCAGCACCGGCGCTGGTGAGGACAATATTGGCGGCGGTAAAGACGACGACGTTATTGATGCAGGTGCAGGCAATGACCGAGTTAGCGGCGGCGGCGGCAATGACACCATTGACGGTGGTCTAGGCGATGACAGCATCCGGGGCGGCAAAGGGAATGACAAGGTCCGGGGCGGCAAAGGTGGCGATCGCCTCCAGGGTAATACCGGCAACGACACCCTCCGTGGCGACGACGGCAACGATGTTCTGCTGGGGCAGCGCGGCAAAGACATCCTCAAAGGTGGCGGCGGCGATGACGTACTGGAGGGCGGCAAGGGTCGCGACAAGCTAACGGGTGGCCAAGGGCAAGACACCTTTGTTTTCGACGTTGAAGGCTTTGATGGGCAGACTGATACAGTCAAAGACTTCAACGTCGGTGATGACATTATTCAGGTGCTAGGAACCGGGTCGAGCGACAGCGTGCGCTATGATGCTGCCACTGGCGAAGTGTTTGTAAACGATGTCGTGATTGCCAAGCTGAGCCCCAATCTAGACTTAACGGACGATAACTTTGAGCTGTTCTGACCCCTGGATGCTCTGCCATGCCTCGCCTGCCTGTGACTGAGCCCAATCTCGCCTTACCCAGCCCCCTTCCCCCTTCAGCCGATACCTATTATGCTGCGGGCGTTACCTATCACCAGCAAAGCCATTGGCATAAGGCGATCGCCTGTTACCAGCAAGCCCTTGCCCTAGAGAACTCCCACGCTGCCGCCCACTACAACTTGGGGGTGGTGTATGACCAGCGGGGCCAAATCCACGAAGCGATTGACTGCTATCAGCGGGCGATCGCCCACGCCCCCGACTACGTGAAGGCTTTAAGCAATCTGAGCTGCGCCCTGGCCAAGGCCGGACAACTCGACCAGGCTATCCGGCTTTGCGAACAGGCCATTGCCCGTCACCCTAGCTGGGCCACCCTGCACAACAACCTGGGGCAGGCACTCCTGCGGCAGGGCAAAGCGGCGGCGGCAATTGCGTCTTATCGGTGTGCGATCGCCCTAGAGCCGGACATGGTGCTGGCCTATTTGAACTTGGCGGCAGTCTGGCAGCAGCAGGGGCATTCCCAGTCTGCCTTAGCTGCAGTACAGCAGGCCCTGGAGCGTGAGCCTGACCATTTGGCCGCCCTTGATCAGTGTGTTTCCCTGGCGCTGGCGGTGGGGGACACGCGGCTGGCATTCGCTAGTCTCCAGCGGCTAGTTGGGCAGCAGCCCCAGTGGATTAGGGCTTACTGCCGCCAGATGGAGTTACTGCCAGATGCTTCAGCCGCTGTCACCGACGCTCTAACCCTTTCCCAGCAAGCCTGCCGCCGCTTTTTACTGGCGCTGCAAACCGAGTCCGTTACCTCTACAACGGCTGCTCACCTGGTGGAAACCCTGACGTGTTTGGGGGACGCCCTCCGCACCTATGGGGCCTTGCACCAGGCCGAGGTGTGCTACCGTCATGCCCTGCTGGTGCAGCCCCAGAATGCCGATCTCTACCAGCACTTAGGAGACATCCTGCGGCAACAGCGGCGTGAAGCTGCCGCCATCTTGATCTACCAGGCGGGACGCAGCCTTGAGCCGCACCACATCGACCTGGCGCTGGCCCTGGCCCAATCGGCAGCGCAGCGGCAGCGGTGGGACGTGGCGGCAGACCACTACCGTCAGGTCGTGCGATTACAGGAGCAGGGGCAGCAGCCCCACCGTGCCCCGACTGCACAGCCAGATGCCGCCACAGACCGAGAGGCCCCGCCCGCCGTCATATCCGGCATTTACATCTATACAAGAGATTGGGCCGCAGCGACTGCCTGCCCCCATACCTATCGGGAGCTGGATGCCTCTGCGCCGTCAGCAAGCCACCGATCCACCGGCACCTGCGCTCCCATCCCCATTGACCTGACCCAGGATCTGCATCCCTCTCCCTGCGGCGGCATCACCTGTTTAGACTGCTCGCAGCGGATGATGGACTGGTTTCAGCCGCAGCTGGTGCGTCCTGGAATTATGGATCTCAATGCCCCGCCCCCAGCCGTCTTTCCCAAGGCACCCAGGTTTACCGCCACCATCACCAATGGACGGGCCTGGGTTGCGCCCCAGCGAAACCACTGGCAGGTTTGTCACAGCATCGCGATCCTGCCCCCCGATGGCTATCTTCTGGGGGATCTGTCTAGAGACTATCCCTGGTACTTGCCGGGGTGCGATCGCTACGACTTCAGCCAGCACCATATTTTCACCGAAGCCTCCCTGCCGCCGGTCGAGTTCCTGGACGGTTCTGTAGCCGTGCTGTCCGGCCTTTCGGGGCACGTCTACTATCACTGGATGATTGACGTTCTGCCCCGCCTGGAGATTATGCAGCGCTGTGGCGTGGATTTGGCGGCGGTGGACTACATCGTGGTGAACAGCGATCGCGCCCCCTTCCAGCGAGAAAGCCTGGCCGCCTTGGGTCTCACACCCGACCAGATTTTGACGAGCGATCGCCATCCCCACCTTCAGGCCAAAACCCTGGTGGTGCCGTCTTTCCCTGGGGCACTGGGCTGGGCAGATGCAGAGGCGATCGCCTGGCTGCGCCGCACCTTTCTGCCGCTGGCCACCTTTGATCCGCATCTGCCGCGTCGAATCTACATCCAGCGGACGGGAGCCCGCCATCGCCGGGTGCTAAACGAAGCGGCGGTGATTGAAGCGGTGCAGCGGTGGGGCTTTGTGCCCGTCGCCCTGGAAACCCTTTCCCTGCGGGAGCAAATCAGCCTATTTGCCCAGGCCACCGCCATCGTCGCGCCCCACGGAGCCGGACTCACCAACCTGGTTTTTTGTCAGCCCCAGACGCGCCTGCTGGAGCTGGTGTCGCCCCACTACATGCGACCGGAATATCCCGCCATCGCCCAGCAGCTTGGGCTCATCCACTACCAGGTGCTAGGGGCAAAGCTGCACGGACGCCTGCTCCGGCAGTTGATGTACCAGAGCCCCGTGGCGGAAGATCTATGGGTCAACCGTGAAATCCTGCAAACGGCCCTCGAATTGATGATGGGGAACGCTGCAAATCGGGCACCCTAGGGCCATGATGAAGACTGACCAGGGGCAAACTACCGTTATTCAAGCTATTGACGAGGCCATCGCCGTTTGTCACACCCTGACCCAGGACAATGGCTGCGGCTGGCGATCGCCCTTTGTCCATGCCTGTCGGCAGCTAGAGGCCGAACTGCGGCACCTGGGGCAGGCCACCGCTGCCCGTGTCTGGCAGGTCTGGGCGCTAGAAGACCAGCCCCAACCGGCGGAAGTGTGGGCGGGGTTGGGGGTGCTGTGCTTCCAACTCGGGCAGACCGTCCGGGGCCTCACCTGCCTGGATCAGGCCCTGGAGCTGGAGCCACAGCGGGCCGATGCCGACCGCCACTACCAGCTCGCCCAATCCCTCCAGCGGGTAGGGCAGGCGGAGCAGGCGATCGCCTGCTATCGGCGGGTCATTCGCCTGGAGCCGACTCAGATTGAAGCCCATCGAACGCTGGGGCAGTTATTGGCGGCCCGGGGGCAGTGGTCGGAAGCGATCGCCTGCCACCGCCAGGTTTGCTTTCTGCGGGGCTGGACTACCGTCCATCAGCGGGGCTACGAGTTCACCCACGACTGGTTTTCTCACCACATTCCTGTGCTCACCCGCCATCTACAGCCCTTGGCCCACCGTCCTCACCTGCGCATCCTGGAAATCGGCAGCGATCAGGGAATGACGGCCTGCTGGTGGCTAGAGCACCTGCTGACCCACCCCACCGCCTGGCTCACCTGCGTAGACGTAGAGTTCTCCGACCGCTTTATCACCAATGTGGCCCGCACGGGAGCCAGCGATCGCGTTACCTGCCTCACGGGGCGGCCTCCGGAACGACTGCGGCAGCTCTTGCCCCAGACCTATGAATTAATCTACCTGTGCGATCGCTGCCATCTGGCCGGACGGGTGCGGGAAGACGCCGAGCTGAGCTGGTCCCTGCTGAAGCCAGGCGGCCTGCTTGTTTTTGCCTACTACGGCTGGACCAACCCCGCCGACCCTGAGCGAGACCCCAAGGTGGGTATTCACCAGTTTTTGCCGACGGTGGCTCACCGAGCCAGGCGCTTGCACCAGGGCTATCAGCTCATACTGCAAAAGCTGCCGCAGTAGGGTTTCTAATCACTCCTTAGAATCGACCGTACCACCGCCTATGGCCGCCCCACCCCCTTGCCCGACGCCAGCTACCGCCGCCGACTATCTGCTGAAGGCGGAAACCTATTACCACGAGCAGAAATGGAGCTGGGCGATCGCCGCCTGTGTGCTGTCCCTCCAGTACCAGGCCACCAGCTCTCCGCTGCAGCAGGCGATCGCCCACAAGATTTGGGGTAACGCCCTGCAGCGCCAGGGCCACCTAGCAGCAGCCCACCACCATTATTCAGAAGCGATCGCCCTTCAGCCCGACCGGGCCGAGCTGTATGCCAACCTGGGAAGCCTGGCGGCCCAGCAGCAGCAGTGGGACCAGGCGGCAGCCCACTATCAGCGGGCGATCGCCCTCCAGCCCGACTTTGCCGGAGCCTACCGCAACCTGGCCCGCCTCTGGGAAATTTTGCAGCAGCCCCACGCCGCCGCCGACTGCTGGGACCGGGCACAGTCCCTGGAGCCCACCTGGGTTGAGGCCGAGCCGTACCTCAGCCTGGGAGAAACCCTGCACCAGCAGGGCAAGGCCGACCGGGCGATCGCCCACTATCGCCAGGCAATCCAGCTCCAGCCGGAGGCGCTGGACCCCTACCTGAAGCTGGGAGAGCTGCTCCGGGAGCAGGGCCATGACGGAAAGGCGATCGCCCTCTACCGCAGCGCCCTGACCCACCATCCCCAGCAGGCGGATCTGTACTATCGGCTGGCCCAGGCATGGGGGCGGCAGCACCAGTGGCGGCGGGCGATCGCCCACTATCGGCGGTTTTTTGCCCTGCTGGATGTCAGTGAGGCGGACCAGCGATGGGGCCAGTGGTGGGGCGAGTTTGCCGATGCCCTGGCCCAGGGGCAGAAGCGGCGGCGGGCGATCGCCTGCTACCGCCGCGCCATCCAGCACCAGCCTGACGATTGGCAGTGGCACCACCGTCTGGGAGATGCCCTCTGCCAGCGGCAGCGGTGGGGACTGGCGGCCCGTTCCTACCGTCGCGCCCTGGTCCGCAACCCCGGCTCCTTCTGGTCTCACAATAATTTGGGCAACGCCCTGATGCAGCGCCGCCGCTGGCCCCAGGCGATCCAGTCTTTTGAGCGGGCCTTGGCCCTCAACGATCGGTTTTTCTGGACCCACCGCCACCTGGGGCAGGCCCACCTGGAGCTGGGTGATTTGGAGGCGGCGATCGCCTGCTGCCAGCGGGCAATCCAGCTCGAACCCCATTCTCCCGTGCTGCACTGCGACCTGGGCCATCTGCTGCGCCAGCAGGGTCAGTTTGCCGCCGCTGTGGCCTGCTACTGTCGGGCCATCGGCATCGCCCCGACCTACAAGCCCGCCTACATTGTCCTGCAGTTTACCCCCATCGCCCCGGAGCAGCGAGCCACAGTAATTGCCACCTATCGAACCGCCCTGGAGCAGGCCCCAGACTTTGCCATGGCCTGGAGTAACTTGGGAGACGTACTGACTCAGGACGGCCAACTAGCGGCGGCCATGACCTGCTACCGCACCAGCGGGGCGAAAACGGCGATCGCCACTCATCTCCCCCTCACCAACTGTGATGCCTCCCAGGTCAAGCAGCATGGCCCCGACTTTCTCATCATCGGCGCGGCCAAGTGCGGCACCAGCTCGCTGCATACCTATTTGAAGCGGCACCCGCAGATTCTGCTGCCCTGCAAGAAGGAACTCAGCTTCTTCACCGCAAACTTTGATTACGGAATGGAATGGTATCTGTCCCAGTTTCCGGCGGTGTGCGATCGCCCCGACCTGCTGACGGGGGAGGCTGATCCCAACTACTTTTACATGCCCCTGGTGGCCGAGCGGGTGGTCCAGCTTTTCCCGAACATGCGCCTGATTGTGCTGCTGCGGAATCCGGTAGACCGGGCCTGCTCCTGGTACCACCACATGGTGCGGGCGGGCTGTGAAACCCGCTCCTTTGCCGAGGTGATTGATGCGGAGATGGCGCGCTGTCAGGCCCATAGTGAGAAAGACCTGGCCTATCAGGGCAGCTACCTGACGGGGGGCATTTACTGGCCCAAGCTTCACCGCTGGCTGACTTTCTTTGCTGAAGACCAAGTTCAAATTTTACAAAGTGAAACTTTGTTTTCCCATCCTGGTGAAACTACTCAGCAAGTGCTTGAGTTTTTGGGATTGCCTCCGCAGAATTACGGTGCTTATCCGCCCTGCAATGTCGGGTCCTACCCATCACCAGAGCGATCGCTCAAAGCCAAGCTGGCTGAGTTTTTCCGGCCCTATAACCGGCAGCTCGAAGCCCAGCTTAACCGCTCTTTTCACTGGGATGAGAGCGATTGCTAAGGTCGGTATTTTCTCGCGGAAGATTCCTTGCTTTCATGTTGGACTCAGGATTTTCTTGGGCACTATAGAGCCAGCAATGAAGTTAACCACAGGTTGACGGACAGGGAGACACTACCACCGGATTTGACCCTTCGCGATCGCCCCAATTATTTTTTAATTTTTCACCATCCAGCGGGCACAAGATCAAACAAAATCAGGGACTCCCAGCATCTTAACGAGAAAGAAGCCGGCGATCGCTCCGGTAGATTCAAACCGCTCCTACTAACGGTGAATCTTTGAACTCAAGTATTTAATCCGTTGTCTCGCCCCACGACTACCTTTGCTGCAATGCTGAACTATATCAAAACCCTCCTGGCAAATACCGCTTTCCTGTCTGCTCCTCCTGATGCGTTTGAGGAGTATCCAGAGTTTTCTGAGGGTGAAGACGATTCTCCCTCCTCGCCACCGGCTTCCACCAACGGGAATGGACATCGGGCACCCCTTGCTGAGAACGGGAACGCTGCTAGCGATGCTTCCGAGTCACAGGCGATCGTGCCCCGTGAGTCCGGCCCGGTCTCCCTCAGCCCTTATCAGCTTGCCTACCTCGATCCAGAGTCGCAGCGCTCGTATCAATATCTGGCTACGATGCTGGGCGTGCGGGGGCGACTGGATGAAGCAACGGCCTGCTATCGGCGCGTGATCGGGCTTGGCGGCAACAATGGCCACGGTGCCAAGCAGGGGGTGCCGTCCCTATGGCAGCAGGAAGCCGATCAGGCTTTGCAGCAGGCAGAGACCGCCTTTCAGCAGGGCCACTGGCAGGAGGCGATCGCCCACTGTCAGGAAGCGGTGGTGATTCTGCCAGACCTGTCTCTGGCTTACAAGGTGTGGGGCAATGCCCTGCAGCGGCTAGGGCGGCTGGCGGAGGCCAAGGAGCGGTATGAGAAGGCTTTGGATCTGGACCCCAACTTTGCCGAGGTCTACGCCAATCTGGGCAGCCTCTATGCCCAGCAGCAGGCGTGGTCGGAGGCGGTGAGCAGCTTTCAGCGGGCGATCGCCCTCAGACCGGACTTTGCCGGAGCCTTTCGCAACCTGGCGCGGGCCTGGTCCCAGTTGAACAAGCACCGGCTGGCGGCGGACTGTCGCTATCGGGCTATGGTGCTGGATCCGGGGATGATTACGGCTGAGGAGGCGCTGGCCACGGGGGATGAGATGCGATCGCAGGGGCGGCTGCTGGAGGCAGAGCGCTGCTATCGGCGGGCGGTGGAGCTAGAGGATAGTCTGGCCAAGGCCCACCACGGGCTGGCAGAGGTGCTGTCGCTGCAGGATAACTGGCAGGAGGCGGTGATTCACTACCGCAAGGCGATTCTCCTGAATGCGGTGCAGCCCAAGCCAAGGGAAGGCGAGCCGGAAGTCCTGCCGTCGGCTCCGTCTCAGGGCTTACTGGGAACCCCTACCCGGCCATCGGCGGATGAGCGATCGCCAGAAATGCGCGCGTCTACGGACCCGTCTTTGGCTGGCCCGGAGTTTGCGGCACCGGAAACGTCCCAGTCTGGGGCTTCCAAGGGGGAGTTTGCTGAATCACGGTTTGCCGCGACTGAGGCAGATTCCAGATCTGCTGAGGTTCCGGCATCGGAGGGGGAGCGCAAGATTGATCGGGCGATTCGGGCGTGTTTGCGGGAGCTGGAGCAGCATCCGGATTCGGCGGAGCTGCACACGAGCCTGGGAAATCTGTATGCCCAGCAGCGTCGATGGGATGAGGCGATCGCCCACTACCATCAGGCAATTGACCTGAACCCCAATCATGGGGAGGTCCACCGCAATCTGGCGCGGGTGCTGACGCTGGCGGGTCGGCGGGATGAGGCGACAATGCAGTGGTTTGAGGCGGTGAAGCTGGCTCCAAACTGGGCGAAGCCGGAGGAGAAGGTAAGCCTGGGGGAGGCGCTGCTGAATCTGGAGAAGGTGGAGGAGGCGATCGCCTGTTTTCGCTGGGCGGTGGCGCAGGATGCCACCTGTAAACTGGCCTATCGACGGCTGGCGGCGGTGCTGATGGAGCAGGAATCAAAGGATGAGGCGATCGCGCTCTATCGCCAGATGCTGGAGCACTGCGGCGATGATGGGGAGGCGCTGTTCCAACTGGGGCAGGTGGCCTTTGATCGGGAGCAGTGGCAGGAGGCGATCGGCTATTTTGAACGGGCGGTGAAGGCAAAGCCTGACCACTGGTATGCCCACCATCAGTTGGGGGATGCCTGTGCGAGGCTGGAGCGCTGGGAGGATGCGATTCATGCCTATCGGCGGGCGATCGAGTTGCATGATGACTTTTCGTGGTCACACCACAACTTGGGCAGGGTACTGATGAAGGCAGAACTATGGAAAGAATCGATTGACTCCTTTCTCAAATCAGTTGATTTAGATCATAGTTTCTGTTGGTCTTATTATCATCTGGGAGAAGCTTTTGTAAAGCAAGGTCAATATGATCACGCTATTAGCTCATACAAAAAATTTCTGACATTTAATTCAGATTTCGGTGAAGCCTATAGCCGATTGGGTGATGTTTTTAGTCAGAAACAGGATTGGGATCAAGCTATTACCTTCTACAAGAAGGCATTAGAGGTTGAGCCAAAGCTGACAGTTTTCACACATCCAAAGATTTCAAAAGCCTTAATCAAAAAACAGTCTGATAATTCAGAATTTAATCTTAGTCCTGGGAATTTTGACCAGCTTGAGCAAGAGAATCTTTATGAAAGTAATACTTACAGAATATGTATTGAGAATCTAGAGAACAATCATGATCGGGATATAACCTACTGTGCAATGGGAGATTATTTCTATAAATTGGCTTCATCCTACTTCCAAAAAGCATCAGACTACTATAAGCAAGCAATTAATATTAATCCTGAAAAGAGTGAATATTACTTCAAAGCTTTAGAGATAGATAAAAAAAATCCCGACCTTTATCTTAAACTTGCTGACTTGTTGCTTAAGGAGGGCGAGCAGGACAAAGCTTTAATTTTCTATAAAATTGCTGAGCAACTCGATCCGATTAGCCTAGAAATACAAGATAAAATTAGACAAGTTTCTGTCCGGGAAAAGTTAATAGCTTAATCTAAGAAAAGGTTGGCAGTATTGTTCCGATGTATTGATGCCTTCGTAGACCGGGTATGTATATGAACTTGTTCAGCCAAGAAAAATTTCAAGATCAATTAAACGATCAACTATTAGATATTACTGGTTTAAGCAGTGAGGAAATTCACTATGGATATATTCATCTAGCAGAACAGTACCATAGTGAGGGAAAAATTAAAGAATCCTTTAGATGCTATCAAGAGCTACTTGAGCATCGTCCTCAGTTCATCAAGGGATTTTTCCATCACGCTATAAAATTAGGCTGGCAGGTAAGGGATGACGAAGCGAAACTGAGAGAATTTATCGAACTATATACAGGGTCTAGGGAACAGCTTAAGAAATTTGTTAAGTGCGAGGGATCCGTACAAAATATCTATCACTGCTCTGTACCGAAGGCGGCAACTCAATGGATTAGAAATATCCTTGTTGATTTTAGAACTCATGCCTACTCAAATCTGATTCCCTTTCCTGTAGAACTGATGAAGGATGTGAATGCCATTCCTCTACATACAATGGTAACGGGGACTTTCACGATAAGTTTTCCTGAATTTCAACTATTTCCAAAGCCAAAAAACTATAGGGCATTTTTTATTACCAGAGATCCGAGAGATATTGTTATATCTGCCTATTTCTCTAATCGGTATTCTCACTCTGTTATGGATCATATTGCTTGCACGAGAGAAATTCTAGAGGCTCTGCCTCTAGAAGATGGTTTGATCTATACAGTGGAAATTTTACAGCACGTATTTGAAGTAATGGACTCCTGGGTCGATGCACATAGTCAAGATCCGAATGTGAAGCTATATAAGTACGAGGATTTAATTGGCCAGGATAGCGCAGCTCTCTTTATGGATTTATTCCACCATTGTGAGATTCCATTCGATGATAGTACCGTTACCGAGATATTAGAAGATTATCGGTTTGAAAATTTGGCTCGAGGACGGAAGCAAGGTGAGTCAGATAAAAAATCCCACTATCGAAAAGGTAAATCGGGTGATTGGAAAAACTATTTCACACCCCATGTGTATGAGCGGTTTCAGGAAATTAGCAAGAATATAACAGATAAATTGGGTTACTCGTGGCAAGACTTTACACCGCTGACTACAAAGCCAGAACTTGAAAAAACAAACGACGGCATAGCGAATCATGCTTCCAGTAGTAGACTACCCCAGACAAATCTACAGTTGGGCCGTATCGAATTCGAGAAGGGGGTTCCTGATAAGGCGTTGCACTATCTCGATCTTGTTATCGATGATTTATTACCGATCATGGCCGAAGCTCAGTTTTATCGGGGAGTAATTAATTTCCGTAGTGCGAATTTAGATGAGGCAATTCAAAGCTTTCGATTCTCTCTAGAGCAGGGTTCACAATTTTTAGATGCATGGTTTTATTTAGGAAGAAGCTATCATATACAAGGGAACTTGCAAGAGGCTATTTCAAGTTATGAGGAATTTTTGAAGTTTAAACCTCAATCGGCAGATACTCATTTCTATCTAGCAAATATTTATACCCAAACAGATAATCAAGGCTTATCAGAACAACATTACGAAGACAGTATTCGGTTGAAACCCAAATTTCTCGACGCACATTTTTATCTCGGAAATCTGTACTATCACCAGAATAAACTCTTGAATGCGATGAACTGTTATCGCAAATGTCTGGAGATTAATCCAAATTTTTCAGGTGCCTACTTTTATATCGGTGAGATCCTGATCAAACGAGGCCAATTCAAAGAAGCAATCTTGTTTCATAAAAAATTTCGGGCTTTAAGGGATGCAGTAGAGGCGAAAAATCTCCAAACATAAGAAGTATTTAGTCTCTCAGGAAAGCGTTAATATTATTCGTGGCTGAAGTTGCCAAATGGAATGAAACAATGGTTTTAATCGCTACAAGCATTGCACCAGTTGGGATTGAGAAGCAGCAGGAAGCCATCCAAACATGGTTGGATCTTGGGTTTTCTGTTGTGTCCTTAAATATTCAGCAAGAGATTGACAAGCTCGCACCAATTTTTTCAGAGGTTAGGTTCCATCGAGTGGATCGTGATGGAAAAGCATTGTATGGCAAACCCTTTGTCTACATTGATGACATTCTAAAGTATTTGGCGCTTCAGGATGTTCCTGTGAGTGGCATCGTCAATTCTGATATTCACATGAGAGCAGGAGAAGACTTTCTATCATTTATTAATCAAGAAGCTCAGAATGCAATGATCTTTGCCTCAAGAATGGATATCAACACGGTTGAAGATCATGAAGGCGAGATCTACGGCTATGGATTTGATATGTTCTTTTTTGACAGGTCAGTACTCAGTCGATTTCCATCTACTAATCTCTGCTTAGGAGTCCCTTGGTGGGACTATTGGGTACCATTTTCTGCTCTTCAAAATGGTATCCACACTAAGTACCTCCAAAATACGACAGCATATCATATCAAGCACAAGATAAACTATAGCCTTGATACTTGGAGAAGGGTAGGGATATGGTTCGCAGAATCCTTTAAGCCAGGTATCAAAAGCACTCTAGTGGAGCTATATGAAGCAGAGAATTTTAAAGATCTGGATGATACTCTTGGCCCAGAAGTAACCTATGATTTCATTCAGAAAGTGTATCAAGAAGCAAAATTAATTATATATGGTTCTTCATTAAGCAGAAGAGAAAATCTCTGTGATGACAATCTAATCTTACTTGCTAGCACTTTTGAAGCAACTACTAAGACGGTTAATATAGAGGAAAGCATAGATAAGCTGAAAAAAGAAAACTCGAGTGAAAAATATATGAGTTCAGCTAGATTAGCATGGCAAGCCTATGTAAATAGAAATTATTCCGATATGAAAAAGAATTTAAATCACTCTTTAATATATTCGCCTTTTTCAAAAGCCAAAACTATTAGTAATTTAATAGATATTTTCCATGAATTCTCACAAGCTGAAAGTTTGGAGTTTGATATTCATTTACTTAGTTCTCTAAGTGAGTGGAATCAATTAATTCGATCTCAAGTTACTGAAGATTTGTATCAGCTATTTTAGTAGCAAAGTAACCTATCAAGCTATATCGATTAGGGCAAGGAACTTAAAATGAAAAATCTCATCTGGATTGCTTCATATCCAAAATCTGGAAATACATGGATGCGTTACATCATAACAGCACTCTTTTATAATACGAATTCTAGTCTTAAGCCAGAAAACCTGGTAGGGTTAAGTGTGCCGGATACTTACAGAAAAGAATTACTAGATATTCCTGAGGTGAATTTATTTGGTCAGAATCTTGCTTTTGCGAAGACCCATGCTTGTGGGATACCTGACATAGGGGAAAAATTTGAGACCGTAGGATTTATATACGTTTATCGCCACCCTCTTGACGTTCTCCTATCAGCAATAAATTTCTCTTATATTAGAAAATACGATATGTTTTTTCACGACGGTCATGTGCATAGTGCGGATGAACTTAAAGCTAGTGGAGACATAGACTTATATTTAGAAAAATTTTCTAAAAATTTGGCAATAAAAAATTACGTCCCTATGTCAAACTCCTGGATCGAGAATGTTTCTACTTGGGTGAATATGACAGATGAATATAAATTTACGATTATTTTTAGATATGAAGATTTATTAGAAAATACCCTACGAGAGGTACAAAGATTCAAGGATATTTTTCCGGTGAGCGATGAACAAATACAAGAAGCGCTAGATTTTGCAGACCAAAATACTAATGATGGTGGAAACTTTTTCTGGAAGAGGAGGGCAGGTAACTATAAAGACTACTTCAGTGAAAACTCTAGACGAAAGTTTTACGCCATGCATCATGAAGTTCTTGATAAGCTTGGTTATCCTTTCAATAGATAACTATTAGCTAATGAGTCAAATATCTTTCTTACAACCACTTTGATAGATAGTTCTAGCTTCTCATAAGGTATCCGAATATGAGTAATGGTATTGCAGGTAGTGAAAATATGAAACAAGCAAGAGCATCGTTTGAGCAGGGAGAGCGAGCTAGGGAAGTAGGAAACTTGGCTGAAGCCGTTCAAGCCTACGAACAGGCAATTGAAATGTCTCCCAAGTTTTTACTTCCTCTGCAAAAGCTGGCTGAAGTATCTGAAACCCAGGAGAAATGGGCAGATTCTATTACTTATTACCGCCAGATGATTGCATTGAAGCCAGAATTACCCGCTCCCCATCTGCGGCTTGCTAGGATTTTGAGGAAGCAAGAAAGCTTCAGTGATTCTGTTGACGAGTATCAAAAGGCTATAGAGCTAAAGCATGATTGGGGAGCAGGTGTTTATCGAGAAATGGGAGAAGTTGCGAGTGCCGCTAGTCGCTTTGATGTAGCCACTGTTGCCTATTCAAAAGCCATAGAGCTAAAGCATGATTGGGGGGCCGGAGTCTATGCCAAGTTAGCTCATGCTTACCTGCAACAGCACCAATATGATGAGGCGATCGCCAACTACTCTAAGGCTATCGAGTTACAACCCAACAATCCAGCATTCCTCATCGCTATTAGTAATGCTTACCTCGAAAAGGGCTGGTTCGATGAAGCGATTCAGTGGCTCCAAAGAGCTGCGAATTTAAAGGACGATGCTCCAGGAATTTATAAATCCTTAGGAGATATCTTCGCTCAGAAGGGTCAGATTGACAAAGCAGTAGAGGCTTATCAAAGAGTACTAAGTATTAAGCCTGACTCTCCTGCCATTTGTCGGATTTTGGGTGATCTGATGCTCAAACAAAATAAAGACTCAGAAGCACTGGTTTACTACCGAAAAGCTATCCTCTCCTAAGTCGCTTCTTGAGTTGGTGAACAAGTCCTATCTGTTCTCTGTGAAAGGTTAAAGTCTTTCTGCATACCGTTGTCGGGCTTCTGCGGAGTAATGTCATCATGATTAACTTCTCTAAATCATTGAGGAGGTTTATGCAATACATGTCACAAGGCTTCACTTCTTCATCCGAAATTGGGCAAGGTATCACAGTTAGCGAAAGCAATTCAGAATACTGTCAGCCTATGCCTCAAACATTGCAAGAATGCCTGGATACAGGAGCTTCCCTTCTTAAGGGGGGCGATGTATCTCATGCAATTAAGCTATTTCAGCAGGCGGTTACTATCGATCCTGGCTATGTCGCTGCTCACAATATCCTGGGTCGTGCTTATTTGAGGAATGGTCAGACAAACGAAGCTATGGCCTGTTTCCTTCGATCAATTGAACTAAATCCCAAGCATTTCAGAGCCTATTATGATTTAGGTTGCTTCTACAAGCAACAAGGTCAGCTTGAGCAAGCAATCCAGTACCTTGGAAAAGCCGCCAGTCTACAGCCTGATAATTTCCATCCTTATCATGAGCTAGGCGATGCTTTTCTCAAAAAAGATAGTTTCGATGATTCGATCAATGCCTTTCAAAAAGCAATTGACCTGAATTCAGATTTTATGCCATCTTTCTCTGGTCTAGGCCGGGCTTACATGAAGGCGAAGAAATTTGAAGAAGCAGTTGTAACATATACGCGGCTCTCAGAACTGAACCCAGACTCTGCGGTTGTATATGACAACCTGGGACGAGCAAGTCTTAATATAGGTAGGCTGGATGCTGCTACAGATGCTTTCAAGAAGGCTTTGGAACTGAATCCATCTTCGTTTTTAGCTTACGATGGGTTAGCTCGTGTTCAGATGCGAAAGGGTTTGTTGGAAGAAGCGATTAAGTCCATCAGCCACGCCGTTGATATCAAACCTGAGCATGCCCCCGCCCAGGAACTGCTACAAAAGTTATTGGTTCAACGTGGCTAATTTATGATTATCAAGGTTTGATGATGGCTATCAAAGATCCTTTGCCTGGTAGACCTCAAAGAGGAGGCCAAATTAATACCAACTTAAAGCCGATACAATGGACGACCAAAAAGATCGTCCTCGTCGCCATCGGGTTAGGTACTGGTTACGGAATTATTCTCATCTCGCTAATTACATCAGGTGCAATTGTTCCTGCTATTGTCACAACTGTGGGATTAGTATTTAGTTTACTGTTCGTAGGTATGTTGTATTGGCTCAATAACTCTTCTTTATAAGCTGGGGTGAGTAAATACTCTCTTGCCTTTTATTCGCGGGAAAAACCTCTAGGTCGAACCTAGAGGTTTTTAAGTTAAGTATCTCAGCCTTAGTGTTAGACAATTCAGGTTTAGTAGATCACCAACTAACTGCTACTACCTTGCTTTTAATCATGGATGGGCACAGGGAAGCCATGCCCACCCACGGCTTTCTCGATCTACTGAGATTAGCTGGCGCTGAGATCCCAACCAGCAGCAAGAGTTGTAACAAAGTCGTTGGATACCAAGGCACCATCTTCCAATTGCCACACTCGCACGCTGCCTGTGCTGCTATTCCGCATCAAGATATCGTCATCGGCATCGCCATCAAAGTTGCCAGTTGCAGCAATCTGCCAACCCGTTCCAGGCGTTCCTACTCCCTTGATGCTGGCTCGGCTACCATTCTGCATTCGCCACATCTGTAGCGCACCTGTTGTAGTGTTCTGAATCAACAGATCAGCATCGGCATCACCATCAAAGTCACCTGATGCAGCATACGCCCAGCCGCTTGTTGGAGAACCGACCCAATCGTTGCTCACAAGTGCTCCACTTTGCATCCGCAGGAGCCGAAGGTTACCTGATGCACTCTGGATTAAGATGTCGTCATCGGCATCGCCATCAAAGTTGCCGACTGCGGCAATGTCCCAGCCTGAGGGTAAGCCAGTCACCGAGTCGTTGCTGACCCGTACTCCATCCTGCATTTGCCACATGCGAATGAAGCCCGTTGCGCTGTCTTGAATCAGGATGTCACTGTCTCCATCACCATCGAGATCTCCAGTTGTGGCAAACTCCCATCCACTGGGTAGTTGGCTAATCCAGTCATTACTGACCCGTGTACCAGCTTGCATGCCCCACATTCGCAGAGAACCTGTCGTCGCATTTTGGAGTAGCAGGTCAGCATCAGCATCAGCATCAAAGTCGTCAGTAGCAACAACTTGCCAATCGCTACTGGGCAGAGTACCAATCCAATCATGGCTGACAAACGTACCACCTTGCATCTGAATCACACGTAGGCCATCTGTTCCAATATTTCGAGTAAGAATATCGCTATCACCATCTCCATCAAAATCTTTCTGGGCAGACGAAGCTGTTTCTACTGGGGGTTGGGTGCCGGGGGAGGCGATGTCGTTTCCGGAGTTGCCACTGGCTGCGGTACTCTGGTAGACCTCGAACGTGGGGGTCATTGCGCCGATGTCACTGGCGGCCCAATTGAGGCTGTCATCATTGCTGGCAGCCAGGTCTGTCAGGAAAATCGACTGACCATTGATTGCCTTATCGGCATAATCCACCTCATCGATCGCCATCTCAAAGTTCCGTGCCCCGTAGTCCTCATAGCTGCGCCACAGAGCCAGGCGATCGCCCCCACTATTATTCAGCCCCGACCAATTCGTCACCCCAATCAGATTAATGCCATCACCCCAGGCCGC
>JBHJGR010000138.1:0-2015 GCA_050331615.1 Elainellaceae cyanobacterium | reverse complement strand
TCCCCTCTCAATTCTGTGGGGGGGTGGGTTGTTGGGGTGGGTGGGGGCGCCCCGTTTTTTCCCTCTTTATTCTGGGGGGGGGGGGGGGGCCGCCCCCCCCCCCACTTCCCCGCCTTAAGTTGATACTCGATTTTGGATTTTGGAGGTGTGGTTTCTTCGTCTGGTAGGCTCTGCATTGTGTGCTGTGGTGCCATGCCCCGTAAACCTCGTGTCTTGCTTCCTGGATATTGCTATCACATCACGGTTCGGTGCAACAATCGGGAGTTTTGCCTGACGAAATATGTCTGTAAGCAGGTGCTGCTCTTTGGCCTTAAGCAGTGTCAGGACAAATTTGGCTTCAAGCTCTATGGGCTGTGCATCATGAGCAACCATGTGCATTATCTGCTGGAGCCGGAAGAGCCGGAGGATTTGCCTAAAATCATGCACTGGCTGAACTGGTACACGGCCATGTGCCTTAATCGCATGCTGAACCGGACGGGGCACTTTTGGGAGAAGCGGTATCACAGCACGGGGTTTCCGGTGACAGACAAGCGGCGAGCGCTGAATACCCTGCGCTATATCCACGGCAACCCCAAGGCGGCCAACATGCAGCAGGGGTTTTTCTACGACTTCAGCAATTACGGCAGTTACGACCGCCTCACCCAGGACGGCATCAGCGAGTGGCATCCGGCGTTTTTACTGTTGGGCAAAACCCTGGAGATGTGCGCCGCTGCTTACCGCAAGTTTTGCAAGAACTATCGCCCCCAGCCAAAACCGGAGAAGAAGGGCCACTGGGGCAGCAAAAAGCTGGCGGGGATCAAGCTGAAGCTGAAGGCGAAGAAAAAATCGCCGGGGCAGCAAAATCTCTGGGATGAGTGGGAGCTGCCGGCGGAGGAAATTGAGGCGGTGGCGAAGGAATTTGTGATGGCGAACTGTTTCAACCCGGACGTGGCCGCTGAGCAATTTACGGATACGTCGTGAGCCTCGGTACCAGGTAACGGATCTCCGAAATACCCAGTTTTCCGTATGGAGGGGGGCCAGAATAAGATTTTTGTATCGGGCTGAAGCTTTTATATGCTACAGTTCACAGAGCGCAGCGGAAGAGAGAACCCCATCCATCCATCCCATCCAAAACCCCCAAACTCCACAAAACCTCAAAACCCCCAAAACCCGCCCCCGGGAGGTGTCCCTCAGGAGATGAGGTATCAAAAGTTACTTCATTGAAGCCGATCCACCGATTATCCACTCGCCAACCTACGCGATCGCCAAATTCTTCCCACTGCTCATTGTACTCGGTCGGGCTGCCCACTTCCTGCCAGATGCGGGCCTGAACACTGAATCCGAATTTACCATCGCTGGCTTCCACCCACTCTCGGTCAATGGCCCGCAAATCTGTGCAGGACATCGCCTCAACTTCTCTAACGCTCAGCCAGCCGCTTTCGTCCGCATCCGCAGCTTCCAGCAGCAGGCGATAGGTTTCCTCATCGGCCCGTTGCCAGTCGCCCGCGTTGAAAGATGACACCAGTTGCGAAAGATCCAGCGTCGTCCTCGGCGCTGCCTCATCTGCTGGAGGATCAGACGGCGGCTCAGGGTCGGGGTTGGCAGGCACGTCTGGGGTTCCAGGTTCCGTCTCACCAGGCGCGTTGCCCGGTACGTCTATTGGTTCGTCCGCATCCTCGTCGTCACTTGGCACGGTTGCGACGATTTCAATGTCCTCATCTGGATCAGGCTCTCCTGCTGGCGGGTCCTCTGGCTGCACTCCCTCGCTTGGCTCACCTTCATAAGTACTCCCGCCAATTTCAGGAGAAGTCTGAGGCGTTTCGGGAGGTGTCGAGGGAACTGCGGGGTCAGGTTCTGGGGCTGGGGCTGGTGGCGCAGGCGGTAGTGCTGCCTGGGGAGAGGGCGTTGTTGGGGGAGGCGGAACTTCTGGCTTCTCTGGCGGCTGTGCTGGCGGCTCTTCCGCAGGAAAGGGATCGGGTGCTAAATCTGCTTCAGAAGGTCGCGCAGGACTGTCTGCTGGCAGGGGGGCTTGGCTG
>JBHJGR010000137.1:0-21448 GCA_050331615.1 Elainellaceae cyanobacterium | reverse complement strand
CAACATCTAGATAGTTTGACCATTTTGGTGCGGCTGTTTGGTGAGGGGTTGCGGAGTTTGAGATAAAACTCTCAGATCAGTTTTAAGGATGGTGGATGAACCAAGAATCCCCTAGCTTTTAGCTATGGGGAGTGTCAACGGCCTAAATCCCGTTCTGGAATACAGAATCGTTTGACAGCGGAGGTCATGTCAGCTCAGCATAAAGTATTTGCCATTAGGCGGGAGGGTGAAGGTGACGCGATCGCCCCGTCGCTCTAGGGGTACTGTTTGTAGCGGCAGGCCGTTCATGTCAAGGGCAGTGGCGGTTTGTACCGTTGGGTTCCGGAGCGTCAGGGTAATCCGATTGGCTGCTACCTGCCAGGGGGCCTCCCCATAGTCAGTAACTTCATAGCCTTCATGGGTGTTGCCATCGTCATCCTCCCAGGTGATGGGTTGCTGTGTCCATCCGGTGGAGCGGGCAATCGTTCCCGTTTGGACCAGGATTTGCTGGGAGGAAGCCAGGGGCTGGTCGTCCATTGCCACTGCCAGTACGGTGGCGTAGTCATTGGTTGAGATAATTTCCAGGTCAGCCAGCGAGAGGGAGCCTACCCGGTTCAAAAATCCCGTCATGCCTTGGGCTTTCGGGGCATTGAGGGTGCAAATTCCGTCGCCATAGTTCCAGGAAATTTCTCCCGTATTCGACTCAACGGTGCGGTTCTGCAAATCGAGGTAGGGCGACAGATCGGCGATCGCCGTTGCTTCATTTGAGTCATAGGTCACCTCCACCGGCCCCACCAGGAACGCTAGGGGACTGACTGCGGTCGTCGTCGCTGCCGTTTCCCTGGAGGCATCATCTCGGTTGGGGTCAAAGCTCTGCGTTTCCCAGAGTCGGGGCGATCGCCGCTGCCACAGCTCCTCCAACCGGCGATGCTCCTGCACTACGGGGTCGCCCCGCTGAATGTATCCCCGCCGATACATCAGGGCTGCTGCCGGGAAATTGCCTATGAGCTCAGGGGTGTTGATCACCCACTTGCCCAGGGAGGGCTTGAAGCCGTTGGCGGAGGAGGGCGATCGCCACTGAACTTCTCCTGTGTTGAACCAGTAGAAGCCGTCTACCCCCGTCAGGGACTGAAACAGGCTCACCAAGAACGGACCCTCTGACTGGTGGCTCAGGGGCGGCACCCAAGAACTTTCGGAGATGATCATGGGATGGTGGGCCACCTGCTTGAGGTTGACGGGCAGCTCGGCGGGGTGAGTGAGAATGGACTGGTCCGTGAAGCGATCGCCGTTGACGATGGCCCAGCCTCGGTGTTCTCCCTCATGCCTGCCGCCGTTGTAGTAGCGGTTGACGCCAATCACGTCCGTTGCGGTGTAGGAATAGCGCTCAGCATCGTTGAGCCGCTCGACGCTGGCGGTTTTCCAGTTGCCCGCGTTAATCAGCTGCTGGGCACCAATTTCCTCCCGCAGAAAGCGCACCGTGTCGGCGTTGAACTGCCGCATCCGGGTCGTCAAAAACTCGGTCTGGTCCGCTAGCCGCTGGGCTTCGCCGCGATTCCGCGGCGGCGGTTGGGTCAGTTGCCAAACTGGGTAGAGCTGGGGAGTGGACTGCTGCCAATCGTCCCCATCTAGCTCAGTATCTGCCCAGGCCGCCTGTACTGCTGCCGTGGAGCCGTACTTCTCGGTCAGCCAATCGCCAAACTGACGGCAGAGCATTTGTCGATCTTCCCCCTCGATGGACTCCAGCGTCCAAAAGAGCAGGGAATCTTCGTTTTGCAGCTGGATAATGGCGATCGCCGGGTCGTCCTTCAGGGGAATGCCCGTGTAGGGATTTTCTGGCAGCAAGAGCGATCGCAACCAGTCCTGATAAGCCGCCTGCAGGGTGGGATCAAAGAAGAGCAGGCCGTGGAAGTCGTCGCTGCTGCGGGGGACCGGCCACTGGGGCTGGGCTGCGGTCCATTTGGCGTAGTAAGGCGACAGGGTGAGGTAGATGCCCGCCTGCCGCATGGCCGCCACCATCTGCCAGAGGTGGTCTCGCTCGATTTCGTTAATATCTTCTAGGGCTGCCCCTTCTTTTTGGGTTGGCAGATGGCCATGCCAGCGCACCATATTCACCCCCCGCTTAGCCAGGAAGCGGGCGTGGTCGGGCAAATCGGTGGGCGATCGCTCCCACACCGATGAGTTTACCGCCCAAAAGCGGATGGGGCTGCCGTCCCCCTTGGCAAAGTCGCGCCCGTCTGCCGAGAGCTGGACAAACCCGGTTTCCCCCGCCGTTGCTTCATTGAGGAACCGCAGGTCTAGCTGCGATCGCTCGTCGTAGGTATCCACCGCAGGCTCAAAGGCCCAGGTGGGCTGGGCTGATATCCCCAGTGGAGCCGTTAGGGACACGAGGGATGCCCGCAGGGAGGGAGCAAGTCGGGTGACGGCAGGATGGGTACAGGCGGCAGCGACGACCAGGGCCGTTAGCAGGCTGAGCAGGCTGTACCGTAGCCAGCGAGATAGGTTTGGCCAGCGGGGCATCATGGAGACCCTCATGGGAACGGCGGTTAATTCCAAAGATGAAACGATGCGCCCACCGCTCTACCCTAACCCCTAGCGGATAGCCTGGGGACCATTCCAGAAGCTTTCCACTGCCTGCCCAAAGACCACTGGCTCATCCCCCTCAGCGGCAACAACGGTATCTCCCGTAGGGTCAACCGCCAGCATGGGCCACTGCTCATCCCCCAGATTGCCCGCTTGGAAAAGCACCTGGTCGGCATTCTCGCGACTCCATCCCAGCAGAATGGCGTTGCTGTAGACAATATTGGTGGGAGCCAGGGTTTGAATCTGGTCGCGCTGCCGATCCCACAGTACTGCATAGTCAGAGGCGAGGTCAGTGCCAAAAAGCGACTCAAAGGCCCGTACCAGTAGGCGATCGCCCCCCTCGGACCAGGCCACGGGCATGAGGATGGCGATCATGCCGGGTTGCCCGTATTCCTCCGCGGGAATCCAGGGGTTTCGCACGTTCGGGGAGGAAGCCGTTACAAACCGGAGGTCTCCGGTCTGGAGGTTCTCCATGAACAGGGTGCTGCTGACCCGATCTTGGGGAGTTTCCGGCAGTATTTCAAGCTGGATACGGCTGTAGACGGCGTACTCGCCATCGGGGGATACCAGGGACGGACTGCGATAGTACTGCACCTGAAGAGTCGGGGATGTCGCGTATTCGGTCTGCTGTTCTACTACCCAGTTCCAGGGGATGGGATGGGGACTGTTGAGGGGATCACCGGATGAGTGGGGAGCTGTACTGGCTTCGGGGGCGGGTGAGGTCTCGGCGGCTTCAGCTTCAACAGGCTCAGCAGCAGGGGGGGATGCCTGGGCTGCTGCCATCATGCCCAGGCCAAGCAGAGTGGCGATCGCCACTGGGGTCGTGCCTCGACCAAGCTGGAGGGCGCGGCGCAATCGGGTTAACAAGCGGATCGGGGGGTGGCAAAGTGCTGACATCAGGTAACTCTCTGGTGAAATAGCAGGTGATGGTAAGAATGCCGATTTCAGGCGAGAAGGAGCCAGGTGAAACTCCTGCCTTAGGTATAGCAAACCGAACGGTGGATAAACGGGGAATTCCGCCAACCGCAATGGTTTTTTACGCACAAAGAGTAGACCCAATGCCAATTTTAGAATTCTAGCGGCGGCAAGGTCAGAGGATGATGACATCTTCGGCGCTGATCTCGCTGGGCCGGATGCCGCTGAGCAGGGCCACCGCTTCCCCTTCGAAAAGGATGGCGGTGCCGCTGCCCCGACGCTCTGTTTCCAAGTCGTCAAACTCCAGACCATCTGCAAGCGCCAGCAGATCTCTCCCCGACCGGAAATCTTGAATGGTGTCAGTGCCGCTGTTGATTTCTAGGACAAACCGATCGGCTCCGCCATTGCCGACCAGGGTGTCATCGCCGTTGCCGCCAGTCAGCTCATCGTCGCCGTTGCCGCCGACCAGGGTGTCATTGCCGCCGTTGCCCGTGAGGCTATCGTTACCACCGTTCCCCCGGATGGTGTCGTCGCCGCTGCCGCCGCGGCTCGTATCATCGTCGCCGCCCCCCTTGAGGATGTCATCGGAACCGCCGCCAAATAGGCGATCGCTCCCTTTTGCGCCCGCCAGCATGTCGCTGCCGCCGCCGCCCCGCAGAACGTCATCTCCAGCCCGTCCTCTGATGGTGTCATCGCCGCCCCGGCCCCGGATGAGGTCGTTGTCGCGGCTGCCATTGAGCTGATCGTCGTCGCCGCTGCCGAGGATGGGATCGGCGTCAGGGGTGGCGGGAATGCTGCCGTCTACGGTGAAACGCTGGCCGAAGATACCGTTTTCGTCACCGTCCTGCCCGACGCTCTGCCAGGCGATCGCCGCCTGACCGTTAGGACCGATTGCCGCAGCGGGAGCGAGCTGATCCCGGTCGGTTTCCGTGTTGACGAGAAACTCGTCGCCCGCAGGAGTGCCATCGGCGGCAAACTGGCGGGCGTAAACCCCGTTGCCGCTACCGTCTTGGCTGTCGCTGTTCCAGGCAATCAGGATATTACCGGCATCGTCCATCGCCGCCGTCGGATTCACCTGGGTACCTGCGCCCACGGTGTTAACTTGGAATTCTGTACCGGCGGGATCGCCCGTGGCGCTGTAGCGCTGGGCAAAAATGCCGCTGCCGCTGCCATCCTGGTCGTCACTTTCCCAGACAACCACAAAGTCGCCGCTGGCGTTCATGGCCACCGTGGGATTGTCCTGATTGCCGTCGGTGGTCCCATTAACCTGAAATTCGCTACCAATCGGGTTGCCGCTGCTGTCAAACCGCTGGGCAAAAATCCCCCGACCGCTGCCGTCCTGGTCGTCGCTTTCCCAGACGATGACAAAATTGCCGCTGGCGTCGGCGGCGATCGCCGGATTTTCCTGGTCATCCTCGGTGGTGGTATTCACCAGAAACTCAAAGCCGACTGGGGTACCGTTAGCGTCATAGCGCTGGGCGTAGACGCCTTCCTGGCTGCCGTCCTGGTTCGTGCTCACCCAGGTAACAATAAAGCTGCCGTCGGCATTCAAGGCGATCGCCGGGTCGTCCTGCACATTGGCCGTGGTTCCATTCACCCGGAACTCAGGACCAACGGGAGCACCTGCCGCCGTGTATCGTTGGGCAAAGATCCCCTCGCCACTACCGTCCAGGCTTTCATCCTCCCAAACAATCACAAAGCGTCCATCATCGGCCACGGCGATCGCCGGGTCGTCCTGGTCGTTATTCGTCGTTGTACTCACCAAAAACTCCGCACCTAGGGGAGTGCCGTCGGCACCGTAGCGACGGGCAATAATGCCTTCCTCGTCGCCGTCTTGGCCGTCGCTTTCCCAGGTCACCACAAAGTTTCCCGCAGCATCAAACCCAATCATGGGGGAATCCTGGTCATCGGCCACAAACTCATTGATTTGAAATTCCGTACCCTGTGAAGTCGTTGTCATGGTAGTTCTCTGCTTCCAAAGTCGTTAAACAAAATCACTTGCTGGGGGGCGCACCCCACTAGCTTTTATCTATGGCCATGCCTTATTTGCATGGCGCAACTTGCCTCTGTCAGCGCTGCTGATATGGCCCTGCGGGCTGGGGTTTGAGTGTGGAAACCCCGCAACGCAGGGGTTCCGCACCTCTTGAATGTCCTAACGCGAAAGCGTAACGCTCTACTTCATTAGACAGAGTCATCGCTTCCACCCGTTCCTGACTGCAGGACGCTTTCTGAGCTGTCCTGACCCATCGATACCAACCCATGACTAAGGTCATAGCGGCATCATGACGTTTGCTTGAGGTGGAACTTCCAGGAGTTTCATAGGATGAATGCAGTGAGCCAACCATCCCATAAAGGCCGGTGTAGCCGAATCAAACAATTACGTAGGTAGCCTAACTAAACGACGCTAGGGTGGGGTGCGCCCCCGCCGGAGTGCCCCACTAGCTTGATTTTCACCATGTACTTACAGCGCTTTGCGCTTTGATGTAATCAGATTTTTTGTTGGAAGCCTCGCAACGCGCGGCTTCCAACGAAGAGTCTGTACCTCATGCACTTGAAAAGTGCTGTACCAATATTTCAAACTCTTACAAAGTTGACTCTGGGAGAGTAATCATGAACCGCTTTTATCGCCAAAACCTCATGCAACGAACGACGCAGGTTGCGCTGGTGGGCGGACTTGCAGCGATCGCCCTGGGAGCTTTCTCCATATCGGCTCAGGCTGACCCCGGACGGGCGACCGAACGCTTTCGCCCTGCCCTAGAGGCCCTGGACCTGACGGATGAGCAGCGTGACCAAATTCAGGCTATCCGCGAAGAGGCATTCGACCAGGTGGCCGATATTCTCACCCCTGCACAGCGCCAGGTCGCATCAAACGCGATCGCCAGCGGTGAATTCCGGGGCGTCTTCCGCGACATGGATTTGACCCTGGAGCAGCGGGATGAGATTCGCGCCGTCTTTGGCGAAGTGCGGGAAGAAGTGGCTGAGGTGTTGACCGAAGAGCAGCGGCAGCAGATTCGTGAGGGCTTCCAATCCCGCTGGGGTCAGCGCGGCGGTCCGCAGGGGCGCTTCTTGCAAAGATAGGCCGGGCTGGCTGAGGGGCCGATTTTGCTGAAATGAGTCTGGAATGTCGCTGGCATGGAAATTGACACTCACCCCTCATGGCGAAATCAGCCCCAGATGGCCCCCAAATCCCGTATCGAGTAATCCCGTATTGATATCTAGCGCCTGTGTAGCCTTATGCGGCTAGGCTTCACTGTTGCGATCGCCCTCTGTTGTTGACCTTTCCTGTGATTCCCTATGGTTGCTCTCTATCCGTCTCCCCAACTTGCGGCTCCCCGCTCCCAGCGATTCTTCCAATTCGTTGACCAACTGGCCGATCTAACTGGGCAAAGCGTGCCGCAGATTGTCCGCATGGATCGGCTCAAGTCTTTGCCCAAAGGCAGCTTTGGCCATGCCTGGGCCGAGATGTTGGAGGCCAACCAGCTCCAGCCGCTGGCCACCGGACCCCGCCGCAAACAGCTCCACGATGGCATTCACCTGCTGACGGGCTACGGCACTGATCCCCTGGGTGAAGCCGAGGTGCAGGCTTTCCTGCTGGGAACGAAGTTTTGCGCCGCCAACGCGCTGCTGCTGCTGGGCCTCGTGCGTCTGGCGTATCAGCAGAACCAAAATTCTGTCAATCGGCCTACGCCTGCGGAGATCAGGTCGCGCCTGCACCGTGCCTACCAGCGAGGTATTCAGGCTACCCTCGACCCTGATACTTGGCGACCTGAAATGCTTTGGGATCTGCCGCTAGCCCATGTGCGCCAGTGGTTTCATATTCCAGCCGCCTGAACCCATCTCCCTTTTCCGCATCTCGCTCTGCTATAGGGAAAACCCTATGGCAAAATGTATGGGTTATCCGGTGAAGCGGGCGTCGGAGGAGGGAGGCTGGCGATGGCTAAATTTGTGTTTGTAACGGGCGGCGTTGTGTCGAGTATCGGCAAGGGGATCGTGGCCGCCAGCCTGGGACGGCTGCTGAAATCGCGGGACTACTCGGTCTCCATCCTGAAGCTCGACCCCTACATCAACGTCGATCCGGGCACCATGAGCCCGTTTCAGCACGGAGAAGTCTTTGTTACCGAAGATGGGGCCGAAACCGATCTAGACCTGGGTCACTACGAGCGGTTTACCGACACCTCCATGTCGCGCCTTAACAGCGTCACCACCGGGTCAATCTACCAGGCCGTGCTCAATCGCGAGCGCCGGGGCGACTATATGGGGGGCACGGTGCAGGTCATTCCCCACATCACCAACGAAATTAAGGAGCGCATTCTGCGGGTGGCGCAAAACACCCAGCCTGATGTGGTGATTACGGAAATTGGCGGTACGGTGGGGGATATTGAGTCCCTGCCGTTCTTGGAAGCGATTCGCCAGTTTCGCAAAGAGGTGGGGCGGCAAAACGTCATCTACATGCACGTCACCCTCGTCCCTTGGATTGCCTCGGCGGGGGAAATGAAAACCAAGCCCACCCAGCACTCTGTCAAAGAGCTGCGCTCCATCGGCATCCAGCCCGATATTTTAGTGTGCCGCTGCGATCGCCCCCTCCAGCCTGGTTTGAAGGACAAGCTTTCAGAATTCTGCGACGTTCCCGTGGGAGCCGTCATCACCTGCCAGGATGCAGGCACCATCTACGAAGTGCCCCTGATTCTGGAGAAGGAAGGACTGGCCCATCAGGTCCTCGATATTCTCCATCTGGAGCAGCGATCGCCCGAGCTTTCCCAGTGGCAGACCCTGGTGAACCGTCTCTATCAGCCGGGACAGGCCATTGAGGTTGCGATTGTGGGCAAGTATGTGCGGCTGAGCGATGCTTATCTGTCGGTAATCGAGGCGCTCAAGCATGCGGCGATCGCCCAGGGCGGCGACCTTTCCATCCGCTGGGTCAATTCCGAAGACATCGAAGTGCAGGGTGCGGAAGCGCTGCTGGCAGGCGTCAACGGCATTGTGGTGCCGGGAGGGTTTGGCAGCCGCGGCATTGAGGGCAAGGTGGAGGCAGTTCACTATGCCCGCACCCGCCGCATTCCATTCCTGGGACTGTGTCTGGGCATGCAGTGTTCCGTGATCGAGTGGGCCCGCCACGTTGCCCACCTCGGCGCGGCCAACAGCGCTGAGTTCGATAGCGAAACCGCCAATCCGGTCATCAACTTGCTACCCGAGCAGCAGGACGTGATCGACCTGGGTGGCACCATGCGCCTGGGTCTGTGCGCCTGTCGGCTGGCTCCCAATACCCTAGCCGCCTCCCTCTACGAGCGTGAGGTGGTTTACGAGCGCCACCGCCACCGCTACGAGTTCAACAACGCCTACCGCAACCTGTTCCTGGAAACGGGCTTTGTGATCAGCGGTGCCTCCCCCGACAGCCGCCTAGTGGAAATTATCGAGTGGCCCGACCATCCCTTCTTCATCGCTAGCCAGTTTCACCCCGAGTTCCAGTCACGACCCAACCATCCCCACCCGCTGTTTCTAGGGCTGCTGAAAGCGGCGATCGCCCACGCCCATCCCGCTGAAGCCCGCCTCCTGGAGCCCTCCCTCAGCGGCGATGTGTAAACTTAAGGTGAACCTTGAAACTTTTGCCCATTGCTGGGGTCATAGAATTTCAGTAATGGGCAATTAAGTCGGTAGCCATCAGCAACCGATGCTAGGGATTCGTCAATTGCAAGGATTCATCGGCCCCGCTCTCGATTTCATGATGCCAAACGTGATCAGGCTAAGGGGCTTTGCTGCGAGGGTGTCAGTCCGAACCGTACTTTCAGGTTGACTTTTAGACCGCATGCGTCACATCGACGGTTAAACGCTAAGCAACTGTCCGCGTCTTCAACCGGTTCCAAAAGTATGGATACAGGAGCCTAGACCCAGCCGCAAGGCGATCGCAGAAAACATACAGCTATTCGGGCGATTTCTACGAATGAATCTACCTTCATCGCGCAGGCACCCCGCCTGTATCATAGCCTGTCGTAAATTCTGACCAGGTCTAATCAAGAACGTTCCTGCGTTCACCTCTTCTGAGATCTAAAACAGACCTACACCCTGTCATGCGGTCCTTCCGGACGGTTTTGAATTGCGATCTGCGCGATCGCCCAGTTTGATCTACCACTCCACTAACAACTTGCTCTAGCCCAAGCGGAGTGGCCGCTCTGGGTCCTTGCTTTGGCAGCCCAACCAACGATGTCACTAACCCTCATAACCCTTTGGGAGATGCACCATGAAAATTCAAACAGAACTTTATACCGTTGGCGCTAGTTTAGATGAAAACGTCGTCGCCACGTTGAAAATGAGCGATACGGTCACAACCCAGGACGATGACGACGATGACGATGATGACAACGACGATGATGACGACGATGACGGCAGTGGCGGCACTATCATCGAGCGTGATTCAACTATCTTTGGATTCACCACTGTTTTCATTGAAGGCCGCAGCACCGTAGTAACAACCGAATCTACAACCCTGGGCAGCTTGACCGCAGACGCCAACCTCTTCATCGCCCGCTCGATGGATGCTTCTGTGACCATCTCCATCACCCATGCAGGGGCTATCAGTAGCTCCATTGGCTACATCAGTGATGAGGGCACTCTGCTCCCTACGCAGCCCAATCCAGATGCAGGTAAGCAGGCTGGAGCCATCTCCCAACTGGATATTGAAAACTCCCTCCAGCTCAATAGTGGGCTAGTTTTGCTAACCTTGACCCGTGAGCAGTTGGTGCAAACTATCGAGCATGGCGTATCGGCAACTGGGGACGGGACCAATCCCCTCCAATTTCCCCAGGTGAGCGGTCTGCTGTTTAGCTATGATGCCAACCTGCCGCCAGGGCAACGGGTGCGATCGCTCGCCATCAAAGACGATGACGGCAATATCACTGATATTCTCGTCAAGAACGGCAAGTTTCAGGCTACCAGCGGTAAGGGCCAGCAAACCTACCGGATTGTGACGACTAACTTCCTGGCGGATGGGGGCGACGGCTACCGCTTCCCCGACTTTGGAGCCACGTCTAATCGCGTTAATCTAACTGAGGTCAACGCCGATTTGGCCGCTAACATTGCCAACTTTTCGGCCTTTGGTACTGAGCAGGATGCCTTGGCGGAATACCTGGCAGCCAACTACGGCACCAACCCCTACTCGGTGCAGGAAACAACTATTGACCAGGATATTACCATTCAAAACCTCACCTTTCGCGCCGATACCGTTGTTGATATCAACCTCAATACCTTTGTGCTGGTGGGCAACGGTAGCAAGGACAAGCTTCTGGGTGGCAACCTGGACGACTTGATTCGGGGTTTGGGCGGCAACGATCGCCTCATCTGCCGGGGCGGTGATGATCAGGTCATGGGCAACGGCGGCAACGACAAGATTTCCTGCGGTTCAGGGGATGATGATGCCGATGGCAACAAGGGCAATGACACTATCCGGGGGAGCAAGGGCGACGATACGATAGATGGGAATAAGGGGAGCGATCGCCTGCTGGGCGGTGGCGACGACGATGAGCTATCGGGCGGTGATGGCGAGGACTTTCTTAACGGTGGTCGGGGCAACGATGTCCTCAAAGGCGGTGATGGAGACGATATTCTCATCTGCCGCAGCGGCAATAACTGGTTTGACGGTGGCAACGGCGATGATTTGATGGTAGGCGGCAAGGGTAACGATACCTTTGTGATTTCTGGTAGCGGCACCAAAACCATTCGCGGCTTTAATCGCAAAGGGATGGATATTCTTCGCTTTGATGCTTACGCCTACCAAGAGCTTGACATCGTGCAGTCAGGTCGAGATACCTTGATTCAGGTCGATCAAAATATCCTAGCCGTTCTGCTCAAGGTTCAGGCTACTGCTGTAGATGAGTCGGTATTCAATCCATCTCAGCCAAAGGAAGACCTGTGCGATGACCTAGGCAAGCCCCAGAAACTGACCTTTGAATATGTCCCCAGCACCGACTTGCTTACCGGGCAAGACCCTAAAAAGGCAACGGTGAGCGGTATGCCCGACGATGATGAGCTGGCCTATGTGGCAGTGTCTAATCGCAAGAGAGCGGCAGATGTGCGCCAGGGCAAGGGCCGTACCTATTTTGCTGGTCAAGTCCTGGAAGGGGATGAATTTACGGCAGACGCAGACATTGCTGGAACCCGGAAGTTTGGGTCACGCACCTTCATTCACCTGTTTGAAGATGAGGACGCTTTTTTGGATGGAGACGCGCCGCTACAGACCATGCAGTATCACACCTCTTGCTCAGAGCCAATGCAGCTTGGCGATATCATCGGCAGCGTGCAGCTAACGGCATATGTGGGTGAGTCAGGAATGGCGTCAACGCTCCTTTAGCCTCCGCGAACCCAGCCATCAGTGCTCAAGCACAATTTCATTACAGCTTGTGGGAGTGTGTGCCCCCACCGGGGGCGCACACCCCAAGAAAATAATTTTGTTTAATTCCTTATCCCCCAAGCAAACAGCTCCCTCTAGCAGGGGAGCTTTCTTGGTTGAGTGCCTATCCGAAAACGCGCCAGAGGTCGGTCGGTGCTGTTAAGGTATTACCGGAGCGATCGCACGTCTTGCCACACAATGTATTGCTCGTTAGATGCAGTGATGCAGGCAGGCTGGCTGGCAGTGGAAAGGCGTGTCGCAACCTGAAACGCATTGGCACGCTCCGCAGCTAAATAGGTGCCGTAGTAAACATAAATGCGCGATCGAAAGATCATTGCGTCTCGGATGCCGCCGTGCCAATACTTAAAGCGACGAATCAGACTTTCATCAATTAATATTGGCAGCATCATTGACGGGTGAGGATCTTCCACCACCAGATTGCCGGCCAGAGCGCGGAGGAGGATGGGGGTACTGGAAACGTCATTCATACCAGAAACAGTCCTACTAAATACGGATTCTTGACAACGGTTCACAAACTTCGTAGAGCTTTCTGCCACTGGCATCGCCGTGATAGGGAGGTAGCCACGATGAAGGCATCGGGGTGCGTCCTGCGAGGGATTACACCCCCCGATCGCCTCATTGAGCTAGGGCCTTCTACCTAACGGGCATTTGCTCCAGAAGAGTCACCAGGGAACCGACTGACCAGAGTAGTGCGCGCATAGGCGCTGGCAGCAGAATACCCGTCACCGCTGCAGAAAGAGTAGATGCTGTCCTGCTTTTTGTCTATATTTGTATCCTACAGAGGAATTGTGACAACCCTGTGACGAGCGATCGCAGCCCGCCCAACTCATAAGTTTTGCTTTTGGTTTCCATCAAAAATGATTACGAAACGATCGATTCCGGCTGGAGCAGTTTTATGGTTAGATTTTAATCAATGGATTCTTTTGTGCTCATAGAGTCGAATCTATAAAATGACTTAGTTAATGACTTAGTTCAATTCGAATCGCTGTGCTAAAAAAGACCCTTTCGCAAACGAGCGAGTAAATTCCACTCAGTTAGGTGGTCTAAGCTATGCAACTCACAAATAAAATTCATTTTCGCAACCTGCGGGGCGATATCTTTGGTGGCGTAACCGCTGCCATTATCGCCCTGCCTATGGCCCTGGCCTTTGGGGTTGCCTCCGGTGCGGGGGCAGCGGCTGGCCTCTGGGGAGCAGTGCTGGTCGGCTTTTTTGCAGCCCTATTTGGCGGCACGCCCACTCTGATCTCCGAACCCACTGGCCCCATGACGGTGGTCATGACGGCAGTCATCGCCAATCTAACGGCCTCTGACCCCGACAACGGTCTGGCCATGGCTTTTACCGTGGTGATGATGGCTGGGGTGTTCCAAATTATCTTTGGATCGCTCCGGCTGGGTAAGTACGTGACGATGATGCCCTACACGGTCATTTCGGGCTTCATGTCTGGGATTGGCATCATCCTAGTGATCTTGCAGCTAGCCCCCTTCTTGGGGCAGCCCAGCCCGGCGGGCGGCGTGGTTGGCACGCTGCGGTCGATTCCTGAACTGCTGGCAAATATGCAGCCTGCCGAAACGCTGCTGGCAGTGGTTACGGTGGCCATCATCTGGTTTATGCCTTCCAAACTCAAGCGCATCGTGCCGCCCCAGCTGATTGCCCTGATTGCGGGTACGGCTCTATCCCTGATTCTGTTTCCGGGGCTAGACATTCGCCGGATTGGCGAGATTCCCGCTGGCTTCCCGGCGCTCCAGGTGCCCACCTTCAGCGCCAGCCAGTTAAGGCTCATGTTTGTAGACGCTGCGGTGCTGGGGATGCTGGGCTGTATTGACGCTCTGCTGACTTCGGTGATTGCCGATAGCCTCACCCGTACCGAGCACAATTCCAACAAAGAGTTGATTGGTCAGGGGCTGGGGAACCTGATGTCTGGCCTATTTGGCGGCATCGCTGGCGCTGGAGCCACGATGGGAACGGTGGTCAACATCCAAACCGGCGGCAGAACCGCTCTCTCTGGCCTGACCCGTGCAGGTGTGCTGCTGGTGGTGATTCTGGGAGCCGCTAACCTGGCCGCGGTGATTCCCCTGGCGGTGCTGGCCGGTATTGCTCTGAAAGTCGGTATTGACATTATTGACTGGGGCTTTCTTAAGCGGGCACACCAGATTTCCATCAAGGGAGCCCTAATCATGTATGGGGTGATTCTCTTGACCGTTCTAGTGGACCTGATTGCCGCTGTTGGCATTGGCGTCTTTGTGGCGAACATTCTCACCATCGAGCGCATGAGTGCGATCCAGTCAAAGTCGGTGCAGACTATCTCCGATGCTGATGACGACATTCAGCTCAGCGTGGATGAGAAGCGCTGGCTTGATGAAGCTAATGGCCGGGTGCTGCTGTTCCAGCTGAGCGGTCCCATGATTTTTGGCGTAGCCAAGGCGATCTCCCGTGAGCACAACGCTATTGGTGAATGTGACGCCATTGTGTTTGACCTGGGCGATGTGCCTCACCTGGGGGTTACCGCTTCGCTGGCCTTGGAAAATGCCATTGAAGAGGCGGTTGAGAAAGGACGTCAGGTATTCATCGTAGGCGCGGCTGGACAGACGAGGCGTCGTCTGGAAAAGCTCAACGTCTTCAAGCTGGTGCCCCCTAGTCACCTTTATATGGACCGGGCCCAGGCACTGGAAGCTGCTGTTGCGACTGTCTTTCCTCCTATCTCTGATAAGCCCACGGATTTAGGGGCGTCAACTGCGGTCTAGCCTTTTAACATCGAGGATTTCTTCATGTTTTTGACGGATAGTTCTGGTTCGTTGTTTCACAATTTGGTGTCTCCAGATTTGCTACTTTCAAACTTAAACAACTCCTGGCCTGCCCTCCCGTGGCTGCTGGCTGAAACGCCCGAAGCGGAATACGGGCCGCTAGTACTCACGGGGGTTTTGCTCAGTCTGGTGGTGGTCTACCTCACCAGCAAGCTAGGGGGAGAGCTCTCTAAGCGGCTGGATTTGCCGCCGGTTCTGGGAGAACTGGTGGGGGGTGTGGTGGTTGGGGTTTCGGCCCTGCACCTGCTGATGTTTCCTGAAAATAGCGCGGCGGCCACTGATTCGGTAATCATACGGGTGCTGCAATGGCTGGGGGATCTCGACGCGGCAGCCGTCGCCCACATCTTTCAAAGCCAGAGCGAGGTGGTCGCGGTACTGGCGGAGTTGGGGGTCATCGTACTGCTGTTTGAAATTGGTCTGGAGTCTGACCTGCGAGAACTCGGTAAGGTAGGCTATCAGGCTGCCGTAGTGGCGGTGGTGGGGGTGGCCGCTCCCTTCACCTTGGGAACGGTAGGTCTCATTGCTCTGTTTCACGTTTCGGCCATTCCCGCTATCTTTGCTGGAGCGGCCCTGACGGCGACGAGTATTGGCATTACCTCGAAGGTGCTCTCCGAACTGGGGCATCTGAAATCCACAGAAGGTCAAGTTATTGTAGGTGCCGCCGTCATTGACGACGTGCTGGGCATCATTGTGCTGGCCGTGGTGGCCAGTCTGGCTAAGACCGGGGAAGTGGATCTGCTCAACGTGGTTTATCTGATCGTGAGCGCCAGCGCCTTTCTGCTGGGGGCGATTTTCCTGGGCAAGTTTTTCAATACTAGCTTTATGGCGATCGCCGACAAGCTGCAAACCCGGGGTGCTCTGCTCATTCCTGCCTTCACCTTTGCCCTGGCGATGGCTTTCCTGGCAAACGTCATTCACCTGGAGGCAATCTTGGGAGCCTTCGCGGCGGGCTTGGTGCTGGATGAGACCGACAAGCGCAAGGAGCTGGATCAGCAGGTGATGCCCATCGCCGATATCCTGGTGCCGATTTTCTTTGTCACCGTTGGGGCTAAGGCCGACCTGGGAGTCTTGAACCCGGCAGTGGCGGAAAACCGGGCAGGGCTGGTCATCGCTGCCTTCCTGATTGCGGTTGCCATCATTGGTAAGGTCGTGGCTGGCTGGGGCGTATTTGGCAAGCCCGGCGTGAATCGGTTGGCGATCGGGATTGGTATGATTCCTCGGGGCGAGGTGGGCCTGGTGTTTGCGGGCATCGGTTCTGCCAGCGGTGTTCTAGATAAGCCCCTGGAGGCAGCCATCATTGTTATGGTGATTCTGACGACCTTCATGGCTCCGCCCCTGCTGCAGCTGGTGCTGAAGGGGCAGAGTGCAGAGGCTCCAGCAGAGGAAGCGACTCTGTCTACGGTGGAGTAGCAAGCTTGATGAATGAGGCGGGTACTGTACAGCCCAAAACATGAATTTGGTGGGCATGGGCGATCGCCCATGCTTCATCCTACGATGTTGATATGACGCTTAGGGGATCGACTGGGTAAGGGCGGGCGATCGCTTGCCGTGTAGGGCATTCATCGTCTGTTCGTTCTAGGGTTCAAGAAACTATGTCTATTCTAGAAGCCTGCATTTTTGCGACGGTTTTTTGTGGTTTCTTCGGCATCATTCTGAAGAAAAACCTGATGATGAAGATCATCTCTATGGATGTGATGAGCACCGGAGTGATCGCATGCTACGTGCTGGTAGCGGCACGGGGGGGGCTGTTCACGCCCATTGCCGCCAGAGATGAGCCGGTGGACTATGCCGATCCGGTGCCCCAGGCGGTGATTTTGACGGCGATCGTGATTGGCTTCTCGATCCAGGCATTGATGCTGGTGGGGGTGATGAAGCTGGCGCGGGACAATCCCACCCTGGAAACTGACGAAATCGAGAAAAATAATATGCCCGGTCCCAACGCCGGTCGTTTGCCCACCAACCTGCCCCACCACCTGCCATGAGTACGATCACCATCGCCTGGATCGCCCTGTGCTTTTTTGTCGGTTTCAGTAGCTATCTGCTGCCAAAGTTTGATCGCTACCTTGCCCTCGGCGTTGTGCTGGCGTCCATTAGCTACGGGCTCTGGGCTATCTTTGCCCCTGCGCCTCTGACCCTGCAACTGCTGGATCACTTTGGCGTCACGCTCGTCGTTGATTCCCTCAGCGGCTACTTCATCCTCACCAACGCGCTGGTGACCGGGGCCGTCATTCTGTACTGCTGGTCTAGCGGTAAAACCGCTTTCTTCTATACCCAGACCATTATTCTGCACGGCAGCGTCAACGCGGTGTTCATCTGTGCTGACTTCATCAGCCTGTATGTGGCTCTGGAGGTGATTAGCATTGCGACGTTTTTGCTGATTGCCTATCCCCGCACCGATCGCTCCATCTGGGTGGGCCTGCGCTACCTGTTTGTCAGCAATACGGTCATGCTGTTTTACCTGATCGGGGCGGTGCTGGTGTATCAGGCTACCCATTCCTTTGCGTTTACCGGGTTGGGGAGGGCACCAACCGAGGCGATCGCCCTCATCTTCCTGGGCCTGCTGACGAAGGGCGGCATCTTTGTCTCCGGCCTGTGGCTCCCCTTTACCCACGCCGAGGCTGACACGCCGGTATCGGCCCTCCTATCGGGGGCTGTGATCAAGGCGGGTGTGTTTCCGCTGGTGCGGTGCGCCCTGCTGGTGGAAGAGGTGGGGCCAATCCTGGGGGTTTTCAGCGCCGCCACGGCCCTACTGGGGGTCAGCTACGCCATTTTTGAACGGGATACCAAACGTATGCTGGCCTCCAGCACCATCTCCCAGCTGGGTTTTGTTCTGGTCGCACCGACCGCTGCGGGCTTCTACGCCCTGACCCACGGTCTGGCAAAAGCTTCCCTATTTCTTATGGCCGGGAAGCTGCCCAGCCGCAAGTTTCCTGAACTACGCCAAACCTCCCTTCCTTTACCAGTTTGGGGGGTTTTGGCGATCGCCAGCCTCTCCATTTCCGGCTTTCCTTTGCTGGCGGGCTTTGAGGCGAAGGCCCTGACCCTTAAGCAACTGGTTTCCTGGCAGGCCGTAGCCATGAACGTGGCGGCGGTGGGAACGGTAATTGCCTTTGCTAAATTCATTTTTCTTCCCTTTGAAACCAAAAAAGCGCCGCCGGAATCAACTGCAGGCCCGTCCGTAAATCCTGCTTTCTGGGGAGCCATGATCCTGCTACTGGCGGGCCTGGTGGTCACCAACGGTTTCTATACCGACGGCTACACCGTGGCAAACCTGATTAAATCCCTGGCAACAATTGCCATCGGCTGGCTGTCTTATTTCCTGGTGTTTCAAAAGTTTGCCCTTAGCCTACCACGGGCGCTGGAGCAATTCGAGCAGCTCATCGGCGTCATGAGCCTCATGCTGATCCTGCTGTTTGGGATGGTGCTGACATGATTGGATATTTGGATTTGCTCCTGCGGCTGGTTATTTGGTTTTTGCTCACGGCTGATTTGAGTCCCGCCAATATCCTCATCGGCCTCTGTGTGGCGCTGCTGCTTCCCAGGGGCTATACCGCCCCCGGTCGACTGAGGGACTGGCTGCATACGCTGTGGGAGGTGATTGTGGCCATTCCCCAGGCTTATTTTGAGGCAGTAGAAATTGTCCTGCGGCCTCACATTCGGGAAGACACCACGATGGAGCGGGTCAAGCCCAATCGCACCCCCGGCCTAATTTTTCTGGATATCTTTTTGATTACTTTTACGCCAAAGACCATTGTGCTGAAATACCACGAAAATGGCTGGTATGAGGTGCATCGGGTGCGGCGGGAAAAGCGAGGATTGAAGAGCGAAAAGCGAGGATTGAAGAGCGAGGATTGAGGCGATCGCACATGGGGGAGAAGCGGGTATGAACTGGGTACTGGTCGTCATGATTCTGGCGTTGTTGATTCCCATCTATGAAGCCTGGCATGATGAGAATATCTGGCAAAAAATGCTGGCCTTTGCCAGTATTGCCACTAAAACCTCCATCATGATTCTGGTGGTTTCGGTCTTGCGGGATGACTGGATGATTGGGGTGGTGGGCGTCCTCATTCTCAGCGTCGGCAATGCGGCCCTAATGCTGCTGGCCCACGTACTTAGACGGATGAATGAACTATGATTGACGCTTTGAGCTATTCATTGATGGGCGTGGGCCTGTTCTTCTGGTTTTGGGGAACGTGGCCCCTGGTGGGCGAGCGCTCCGTTCTGTTCAAGCTGCACAGCCTCTCGGTAGCCGATACTCTGGGGTCGATGAGCATCATTGTGGGCCTCCTTTTGAAAATCCCCAGGGAGTGGCCCCTGCTGATCCTGGCGCTGATTTCCCTGGCTATCTGGAACACGGTGCTGGGCTATGTGTTGGCCTACTGCTCCACTCGCGGAGGTGACGAATGACTGAAGATTGGTACATAGGGGCGATCGCCCTGCTGCTGCCCCTGACTGCTGCGATGCTGGTTACCCAGGTTAATCCTTACCATGCCCTGGTGATTCGCGGCATTTTGGGAGCCGTTGCTGCCCTGGTATATGCCCTTTTTGGTGCAGCGGACGTAGCCCTCACCGAAGCCCTGGTGGGCACCATGCTGTCCATCACTCTCTATGCGGTAGCGGTGCGCTCGTCTCTGAATATGCGAATTGGTGTCCTTAAAGTCCCCGATGAAGAATCCCTGGAGGCAGAGCTGGTAGTTGGTGACGACTTGAAGGCGGCTCCCCCAGCGGAAGAGGCCACCCTGCCGGAAGATCTGCTCCTGCCCCTGCGGCAGACCCTGAGTAAATATCACATGCGGCTGGAGCTGGTGTCCTACCCTAGTCTGCAGGCCCTGCAGGCTGCGCTGCTGGCCAAAGATGTCCACACCACCTGCATCTCATGGGAAGAGTGTGGGCAAAAGCCCTTCCCCTCCCTGGCCGTCGATCATCTTCCCCCGTATCACCTCCAAACCCGCATTCAGCGCCTTTACGACCTCCTGCAAGCGGGTCTTTCCCCTGACCTGGCGAGTCTGACCTACTTTGATGCCGCAGAGAAGAGAGAAAAGAGCAAAGAGAAGACCGAAGTATAAAGTAATTCGACCCGTTATTGCATCCTGAACCCTCGCCCACTACCCCTGATCTCTCCTATGATGAAATGGATTTATGTTGCCGCCGGGATAGCGCTTTACATAAAAATGCTGGTTTTTCCCAACCCAGCTGCCGATTTGGCCGATCTGGCGATTGTCGAGTCGATCGTGCAGGACAGCGGCGTGCCCAATGCGGTTTCGGGCATTATTTTTAGGAATCGCCTCTTTGACACGATTTTTGAAGTGGTGGTTTTTACCATCGCCATCATGGGGGCGCGGTTTCTGCTGGCCAATGAGCAGCCCTCCTGCACCATTTACCAATTTACGGACCACCCCTCCATTGTGCTGGCGCGGCTGGGGGCAACCATTGCGGCCCTGGTGAGTATCGAGCTGGCTATTCGGGGTCACCTAAGTCCGGGAGGAGGATTCGCAGCCGGGGTGGCGGGCGGAACGGCCATTGGCCTGGTCGCTATCACGTCTTCTTCAAAATGGATGGAGGCTATTTACCAGCGCTGGCGGGCTGCCACCTGGGAAAAAATCTCGGTGCTGATTTTTATCGTGCTGGCGGTACTCACCCTGGTCGGCTTAGAGCCACCGCAGGGGCAGCTTGGCACCCTGGTGAGCGGTGGCTGGATTCCAATCCTCAACATCCTGGTAGCTGTTAAGGTGGCGCTGGGGTCCTGGGCAGCAATTCTGGTCTTTATTCGCTATCGAGGGTTGCTTTAGGGGCGCAGAGGATCATTCGATATTAGGCATGTCGGCCAACGCTCTAGAGGGAATGGCGAACGATCTCGACCATTTCTTCAGGGCGTTCGATTAAGAAGTCGGGCTGATAGGTTTCTAAAATAGCCCGAGAGTTAAACCCCCAACTGACCGCAATAATTCGCACAAAGATGCGCCTAGCCGCTTCAATATCCCGGGTTTCATCACCCACGTAGACGATATCGCGTGGACTAAACTTGTGCTTCCGCATCAGGCGGGTCATGACTCGATGCTTGCCAAAAATGGTGCTGCCAGAATAAATGAAATCAAACAGGTTCTCTAGCTGATGCCCCCTCAAAAAAGCCTGCACGTTTTCCGCAGAGTTGGAGGTAATAATTCCCAGGGAATATTGGTCTTGCTTCAGCTCCCGCAGCGCTTTCTCGATACCTTGAATAGGTCTGACGCTTTCGATTTCGCGATTCAGCTCAATCTTCAAACGCCTGAGCAGAAACGGAATCTTGACGAATGGAATCTGGGCCTGCCGAATAATATCTCGGGAGCTTAAATCCTTTAACTGACGGAGGTCTTCTGCCGTTATTTGAGGATAGCCAAATTCTTGAGCTAATCGGTTTGATATGCTTAAAAGCGCCTCCAACGTATTGGCAATGGTCCCATCAAAGTCAAAAATAATAGTTTTCACAATCTCAAGCAAAAAATATTTTCTATATATAATTCTGAGACCCTGATATTCTGAGAAATCACCCCACCCACTGAATTTGACTGCGCCCTCACTGCGGCAAGACTGGTTGACTGACAAAGCTTGCGAACCGCTGCCCGGAAGCCCTCTCCCTAGCCCTCTCCCTTCGGGAGAGGGAACAGGAGCACTGGTTCGGCTCCCCTCGCCCTCTGGGAGAGGAGTTGGGGGTGAGGGCTACAAACTTTTGTCAGTCAATCAGGCGGCAAGATTGTTACCGTTCCATGCTGTCCATCAATCTGTACCCGCTGA
>JBHJGR010000136.1:0-5577 GCA_050331615.1 Elainellaceae cyanobacterium | reverse complement strand
CAATATCTAGATAGTTTGACCATTTTGGTGCGGCTGTTTGGTGAGGGGTTGCGGAGTTTGAGATAAAACTCTCAGATCAGTTTTAAGGATGGTGGATGAACCAAGAATCCCCTAGCTTTTAGCTATGGGGAGTGTCAAGTCCGTGTCCTTATTTCCCCATGCCAAGATGTTGGGCTTTCTGATATACCTTGCCTTCAGTCAGCAGCGAGGGAGCAATCACAATATCGACCTGCTGCATCTCTTTGATGTTTTTGGCTCCTAGGGTGCCCATACTGGTGCGCAGTGCCCCTAGGAGGTTGTGGGTGCCGTCGTCGAGCTGAGCTGGCCCCCGCAGAATCTGCTCCAGCGTACCGGTGGTGCCTACGCTGATGCGGGTACCACGGGGCAAAACTGGGCTAGGGGTGGCCATTCCCCAGTGGAAGCCGCTTCCTGGAGCTTCGCTGGCCCGGGCAAAGGGCGAGCCAATCATGACGCCATCGGCTCCACAGGCGATGCACTTGCAGATGTCGCCTCCAGTTACCAAGCCACCATCGGCGATGATGGGAACGTAGCGATCGCTCTCCTGGAAATATTCGTCACGGGCAGCGGCACAGTCGGCGATCGCCGTCGCTTGTGGCACCCCAACTCCCAGGACGCCACGGGACGTGCAGGCCGCCCCCGGTCCAATACCCACCATCACCGCCGCCGCTCCGGCCTTCATCAGGCTCAGGGCTACCTCGTAGGTGACGCAGTTGCCCAGCGCCACGGGCATGGGCATCCGTTGACAGAATTCTTCTAAATCGAGGGGGATAATGGATTCAGGCGACAGGTGGGCGGTGGATACAACCGTTGCCTGAATGAAGAAGATTGCCGCTCCGGCTGCTGCCACGACATCGCCAAAACGAGCTGCCCCCGCTGGTGTAGCGCTAACGGCGGCGATACCCCCCTGATCTTTAATTTCCTGAATGCGCCGCTGGATTAGATCAGGCTTGATGGGCTCGGCATAGAGCTCCTGCATCAGCGTCACAAACCCGTCTTTGCCAACAGCGGCAATGCGGTCGAGAATCGGCTCAGGGTCGGCGTAGCGCGTCTGGATGCCTTCCAGGTTCAGAACGCCCATACCGCCCAGTTGAGACAGGAGGACCGCCATGCGCACGTCCATCACCCCGTCCATAGCGCTGGCAATGATGGGAATTTCGCGCTTGATGCCGCCAATTTCCCAACTGGTGTCTGCCAGCGATGGATCTAATGTTCTGCGACCCGGAACCAAGGCAATCTCGTCGATGCCATAGGCTCTACGGGCTGTTCTGCCCCTACCAATTTGAATATCCACGTGTTTCCGCCCTTTAGCATCCAACTATTTGACCTAGACTACCAAATTTTAGTAGCGGAGGACGCAGCAGCGATTGTTCCCACCAGGCAGGCTGAGAATCAGCGCTCGGTTTGGTTCACTGTCGATGATATAGCGTTACGCTTTCGCGTTAGGACATTCAAGAGGTATGGAACCCCGGCGTCGCGGGGGTTCCATACTCAAACCTCAGCCTGTAGGGCCATATCGTCGGGAAGCCAGTCTTCCAAAGCATTAAACAGTGATGACAGCACCTCGTTGGAGAACAAAAATCCTTCTGGGTCCGTCAGGCGCAGGCGAGCATTAGGGAACGGAGGAGCAGCGATCGCCTCCCACAATAACTCCCTGCCCTGCTGCGGGTCCCAGATCTCAACCCAGCCCCGATTATGAAACGGTTTGAGGGCCAGCTGAACTGCTTTCAGACAGGACGGACCGAAGTGCTGACCTAGCTCCGCAAGCTTCAACCCATCAGCAAGGCGCAGCCCTAGCATCAGGGTGTCCAGCAGCATTTCCGGTGCGGGCGTCAGCGGGCAGCCGATGCGTCCCCTTGCGGCAATGTAGGACTGGACCCACTGGCGGTAGCCTGACTGGGTGCGGGGACGGCTGAAGCGCTGACGGTGGACGTAGCTGGTGGCTCCCATGCCAAAGCCGTAGTAGGGGCGGTTTTCCCAATAAATTCGGTTGTGCCGACACGGGTAGCCAGACTTGGCGTAGTTGGAAATTTCGTAATGCTGATACCCGTTGGCGGTCAGTAATCGCTGGGTGAGACGATACATCTCTGCCGTCGTCTCGTCCGGGGGCAGCGGAGACTGCCCAGCGCCATACCAGCGGTGGAAGGCGGTACCCGGTTCGACTGTCAGATCATAGATGGACAGATGGGGCGGGGCGATCGCCATTGCTGTTGCCAAGGTTTTCTGCCAGCGTTCCAAGGTCTGATGGGGCAGCCCAGAAATCAGGTCAATGCTGAAATTGGGTATGCCGACCTCGTGGATAAGGGCGATCGCCGCCGTCACGTCCTGGGGCGTGTGGGTGCGGCCACAGGCGGCCAGCAGGTCAGCCTCAAAGGACTGAACGCCCAGACTCAGCCGGTTCACCCCAGCCGCCTTAAATCCCTGGAGCTGGCGTTTTTGAAAGGTTCCCGGATCAACTTCCATAGAAATTTCCGCATCCGCAGCAATGCCAAACTGGTGAGCCAGAACCTCCAGCAGCATACCGAGCTGCCCTGCCGACAGCAGGGATGGGGTCCCACCGCCGAAGAACACCGTCGTCAGAGCGGGGCCAGCGGGGGGCGTTGCCTGAATTTCTGCAGCGAGAATGTCCATATACTGGGCGATCGCGCCAGAACCATGACCGTCCTCAGTGGCCTGGGTCGGTAGGGGGGGGCGATCGCCCACAACGGCAATGGGAAAATCGCAGTAGTAGCAGCGCCTGCGGCAGAAGGGAATGTGGACATAAGCGGCCCGCGTCTCATCAGACACTGACAGGATCAGCCGCTGATCAGGCTGACTCGTCTGGGAAACTGGGGCCGTATGCTGAGATGAATTAATCTGAAGCGGCATTTCTAAAGCAATTCAAAAGAGTTGAGGAGGTAAAGCGGGCGATCGCCAGCAGGGGTTGACAGCGGATATCAGTCATACTGAGGGTTTGAGGGATGCGGTGGGGCGACTGGTCAGGGGACAGCATTATACCGGTGAACGATATAATCGAATCTATAAATTTCATCCATAATCCGCTACTCGCAATTATTTACCCCAATCCACTACTGGATTCGATCATGCTCGATATCATCATAATCTTTGCATTTATCCTTGCGGGGGCAGGCATCGGCTTCTATAGCATTGACCTGCTGCCGGGAGATGTTCTCGCTGAAGTAACTAGCCTGGAAGGGCTGGGAATTGTCTGTGCTGGCTTCGGGGCGCTCATTGGTCTCAGCGTCGGGCTAACGGCGCAGGTCGGCTACCGGCGGCTAGAAACCAACCTGCGGGAAATGCCCGTAGATGTGCTCCTGAGCCGTTCCATTGGTCTGGTGCTGGGGCTGCTCATTGCTAACCTGATGCTGGCTCCCCTCTTCGTTCTGCCGATTCCGCCTGACTTTGCCTTCATCAAACCGCTGGTAGCCGTGGTGGGTAGCGTCACTTTCGCCTTTTCCGGCGTCAATCTGGCTGACATCCATGGCCGAACGCTGCTGCGGCTGATTAACCCCCATAGCGTCGAAACCATGCTGCTGGCGGAGGGCACGCTGAAACCGTCGTCTACCAAGGTACTCGACACGAGCTGCATCATCGACGGGCGTATCAAAGACCTGATGGTGACGGGATTTTTGGAAGGTCAGATTCTCGTCCCCCAGTTTGTCTTGCAGGAGCTACAGCACGTCGCTGATGCCTCCAACGACCAGAAGCGGGTGCGTGGCCGACGCGGCCTCGATATTCTGCAGCAGATGCAGGATGATTACCCCCAGCGCATCATCATTCACCCAGCGGACTATGACGACATCGCTACCGTTGACGCCAAGCTGGTGCGCCTCGCCCAGGAAATTAATGGGACGCTGCTCACTAATGACTACAACCTGAATAAGGTCGCCAGTCTGCAGCAGGTGCCCGTCCTCAACATCAATGATCTGGCGCGATCGCTCCGGCCCAGCTATCTTCCTGGCGACAGCCTCGACCTGAAGATCCTTAAGCAGGGCAAAGAACCGGCCCAAGGAGTCGGCTACCTGAGCGACGGCACTATGGTGGTAGTGGAAGAAGGCAGCGACCACATCGGCGATGAACTCGCGGTGGTGGTGACGGGGGCGCTTCAGACCTCCGCTGGGCGCATGATCTTCGCCAAGCCCGAAACGTCTGTCATGGCCTAATGTCCCGCATCCGCAGCAAACGATGCGATCGCTGCACCGCAGAATTTCCCGTGCTCTATCGGGTCCAGTATGACGACTCGCAACAGTGGTATTTCGTCTGCGATCGCTGCTTGCCGCTGGTGAAACACGGCAATCCCCAGTACACCTATGGTGGCACCTGGAAAGCGCGAAAGCGACGCTAGCTGCCCCAGCCTAATCCGTCTGCTTAGAGGAAGTTGCGAATCTGGTTGATCACAAACTCCACCAAACTGAGGCCGCCAATAAAGTAGGCCGTCACTAGCGTGACCGACAACGCTCCGGCCAGTAAGCAAACGGTCAGCCCCATCAGGCTAATAACCCCGTCGTCTTCCAGCAGGCTAAACCCGACGATGAAGACGCCAACCGCAGGCAAGGTATTCGTGAGGGGTAGGGGGATCATCATGGAAATGGCCATCAGGGCGATCGCCAGGCCCAACACCATGCGTCCGGCGCGGCTGGTGCAGAAGTAAGCCATGCGGGGGCGGGAGAAGGATTCTAATCGCCGCAGCCAGGGTAATCCGGCCTTGAGAATCCCCTGGACCTGATTGAGGCCAACGGAGCGCTTTTTGAAGGAATTTGGGAACCAGGGGCGCGATCGCCCAGCAACGAGCTGAACAGCTAGCAGGAAGATGAGAATCCCAAACGGCACGGAGTATCCCGGTGCGGGAATGGGCAGTGCCGATGGCAGCGACAGCAGCACTAACAGGAAGCCAAACGTGCGCTCGCCCGCTAGCTCCAGAATGTCCACTAGCGATACGCGTTCAGACCTGGGTTCATCAAAAAAGAAGCGATTAAGCTCGACCGAAAATCTTGCCACAGCAGCTCCCCCGGCGACGAGTGTGGACCAGCAGTTTTCTGAGATGCCCTAGCGATCGCGGCAGCACCTCAGACAATCCGCTTAAAAAGTTTAATAGGTGGTTAGCCATAGATAACCGACGCTATGGCGGGGTGCGCCCCCTGCTGGGGAACGCACCCCACTGGCTTTATTAATGGCCGTGTACTTATTTATTTCATTAAACTCTACGCGGTCTGCGCCAGCAATGGCAGGCCAAAGCTACAGAAATCTACTCAATCTTCATCATCCCTAAGAATCTATCCAAAAACTCGGACGAGTTTTCGAATAAGCACTAAGTTCCAGGGAGGCGGGGAGCCGGAATGAGCGTGATTTGGGGCGCGGCGGGGGCTTCAATGGCCGTTGCCGAGGGCGTTAGCAGGGCCGGTGGGTCGGAGCTGGGGGGCTGCGACCACCTCGCGATCGCGCGGCGTCGGCGATACGGGTTGAAGGGCTATAAAAACCGGTGGGGTGGTGGGCCCGCCCCCCGCCCCCGCCCCACCCACACAAAAAAAAAAAAAAACACAACACAAAAAAACAAAAAAA
>JBHJGR010000135.1:0-18553 GCA_050331615.1 Elainellaceae cyanobacterium | reverse complement strand
CGGAGCTGGAGGCTGAAGGCCATGTTATCGAATACCGACATGTGGGGATAGAGGGCGTAGGACTGGAACACCATAGCAATGTCCCGATCCTTGGGAGCGACATCGTTAACGGGGCGATCGCCAATATAGATCCGCCCCTCGGAAATACTCTCCAGCCCCGCCAGCATTCGCAGCGACGTGGTTTTGCCGCAGCCCGATGGCCCCACCAGCACCAGAAATTCCTGATCCGCAACCTCGATATTGAGGTTGTTGACCGCCACAAAGTCCTCAAACTGCTTGGTAACCCGCTCGAAGGTAACGTTTGCCATGCCTCTACCCCTTTACCGAACCCGCCAGAATGCCGCGCACAAAGTAGCGCTGCAGCGCAAAAAACACCAGCAGCGGTACAATCATGCTGACAAACGCCCCAGCCGTGAGCAGATGCCAGTCCTGCCCCCGCGACCCCACCAGGTTGGTCAGCCGCAGGGTGACGGGGGCCACATCCGGCGTGCCCCCCAGGTACACCAGGGCCACCAGCAGGTCGTTCCACACCCAGAGGAACTGGAACACGGCAAAGGAGGCGATCGCCGGTGTGGACAGAGGCACAATCAGCCGGGTAAAGATCTTCAGATGAGACGCCCCGTCTACGGCGGCGGCCTCAATCAAATCCCGCGGCAGGGCACCGATGTAGTTGCGCAGCAGGTAAATCCCCAGGGGCATGCCATAGCCCGTGTGGGCTAGCCACACGCCCAGGAAGGTGCCCGACAGCCCCAGCCCGTTGTAGGCCCGCAGAATGGGAATCAGGGTCATCTGTAGCGGCACCACCAGCAGCCCCACCACCAGGATGAACAGCAGCTGGCGACCGGGAAACTCCATCCAGGCAAAGGCGTAGGCGGCATAGCAGGCGATCGCAATGGGAATCACCGTCGCCGGAATCGCCAGGGCCAGACTGTTCAAAAACGCCTGCCCCATGCCCTGGGCGGTGAGCACGTCCAGGTAGTTGCTCAGGGTGTACTGGGTGAAGTCGAAGGGGTGCTGAAATACGGTCCACCAGCCCGTTGCCAGCACGTCATCCCGCTGCCGGATGGAGCTGATCAGCAGGCCCACCGTGGGCAGCGTCCAGATCAGGGTAATGGCCAGAATAGCGATGTGGACCGGGGTTTTGGCGAAGAATTCCTCGATTTGCTGGAGTCGCCGATTGCGCCGGTTGCGATCGCGCACGGACTTAGGCTTGAGGGATTGGGTGGTCATCGCAGTGTCTCCTGCTGACGAAAGCGGCGGATGTTGCTGATCATCACGGGAATCACGGCAATGAGGAGAATCACGGCGATGGCGCTGCCGTGGCCAAAATTACGGAAGTTGAACATTTCCTTGATCATGCGGCTGGCGATCACCTCGGTGCCCTGGTTGCCCGCTGTCATCACGAACACAATGTCAAACACCTTCAGCACCAGAATCACCACCGTCGTCGCCACCACCAGAATCGTGGAGCTGATCATGGGGATGGTGATCTTCCAGAAAATTTGCAACTCGTTGGCTCCGTCCATGCGGGCCGCTTCGATAATGTCCTTGGGAATGCCCTTCACCGCTGCCGACAGCAGCACCATGCAAAATCCCGTCTGTAGCCAGATCATGATGGCGATCAGGGCAAAGTTGTTGAGCGATCGCTCCACCAGCCAGCCCACCGGCTCAAAGCCCAGGGAGGTGACCACGGCATTGAGCAGACCAATCTGGGGCGACCCCTCCGGTCGGAAAGCGTAGATAAATCGCCAGATGACGCTCGCCCCCACGAAGGAAATCGCCATCGGCAGGAAGATCAGCGCCTTTACCAGCGGCTCATACTTGACCCGATCCATCAGCACCGCCAGCACCAGCCCCAGGGCTACGCTCGCCCCCGTCACCAGCACCAGCCAGAGGATGTTGTTACGGAAGGCCACCAGCATGTCTGGATTGGTGAAGGCGTAGACGTAGTTGCGGAGGCCCACAAAGGTATCCGACCGGGGACCCAGAAAGCTGAGGTAAACCGTGTAGAGGGTGGGAAAAATCAGATATGCCCCTAGCACCAGGAGGGCAGGACCAACATAGACCCAGGGCAGAATGCGGGGACGCCAGCGGGACGGCAACAGCCCCACCAGATAGTTCGCGCCATAGAACAGGGCAATGATTCCCCCTGAACCAACGATGACGGCGATGATGACGCTGATAATTTTGGCGATCGCAGACTCCGACATGAAGGCATGGGATGACTGGCTGTACCGCTAAACTACCGTACAATCACGGGCAATGTCCAGGACAGGCGAGTCGGAGCGGCAAACTATCGGGGGGAAGATATCCAAAAATAATTGGAAATCTTTGGGAACAAACCCATAGCCGACTGCGACATAGGGTTATATGAGTTCGCGTAGGCTGACATCTCCCCAGCCCTAGAAGGGCGGGGGTTCATGGAATCCACGTGGGCACTGCCCACCTTGCTGGTCTGACAAGCCTAAGGTAGTGCATTGGGCGATCGCGTCAAACTGGTGGGCATTGCCCTACGTGATGCAATCTTTTCTGGGGAAAATTCTACCTCCAGTTAAACGGTCGGCAGGGGCAAGTGGCCATTTGCCCCTACGTTATCGGGTCGGATCATTTTCAAAAATCTCCTTAAGGTTCGATACGCGGCTGCATCACCACTAAGCCCGCATCTGCCAGGCTCGCATCTGATATTTCTTATCCCTACCATGCGCCCTGATGGAGCAACCTCAGTCGTGCTGATGCAGATCGGTCGGCACCGGGTCATAGCCCCCTGGATGGAATGGATGGCAGCGCAAAATGCGCCGCAGGGCCAGCCAGCTTCCTCGCCAGACGCCAAAGCGGGCGATCGCCTCCATGGCGTAGCGGGAGCAGGTGGGTTGGTAGCGGCAGGTGGGTGGGAACAGAGGAGAAATCACCACCCGATAAGCTCGAATCAGACCAATCAGAAGAGATTTCATAACTCCATCCTACTGGATGGGCTTGGTAACGCCATCCTACTGGATGGGCTTGGTAACGCCATCCTACTGGATGGGCTTGATAACGCCATCCTACTGGATGGGAGCGGACCAATCGCAATCACTCAGCGGTAATCGTTAATGGAGGAGTTTGGGTACCAGGGAAGGAGGCTAGGCGCGCCCTTCAGCTTGAGCATTGAGCCGCAGGAACTCCCGATAGAGAATCTGGGCCTGATTTTCGTCGTCTACGGGGTATTGGACTTTCGCACCGCCTCCCAAGGGGATGACCAGACATAGCCGGATGCGGCGTACGGTTGTTCTTATGGGTTTTCTTTGAATCAGTGGCATATTATTCGGAGATAATTGTGGCTTTCACAAAGAATCTACGAATTTTCTCTAGTCAGTCCGGATTAGGTTAAAAAATCTTTTCAGAGATTAGAGCCTGGCGATCGCCCCACCCTCGGCATTCACCTAGCTAATAAACGCGGGAATCAATACAGCAGGGCAAGACGGGTCGGTGCATCCACGACTCCCGTCGCCTCCAGTCCATTGTCTGTCTGAAACTGCTTGACGGCTGCTGCCGTTTGGGGACCGTAGGTGCCGTCTACGTCCAGGTCAACACCCGACCGCAGCAGCGCCCCCTGAATTAGCTTGACGTCATCGCCCTGAATCATCGGCTCTTCGACCTGGAGTTCGCGCCAGGCGATGGGCAGACGACTACCCGGTGCGCTCATCACCCGGCGGGAAATTAGCGTGCCGACGGTTTCGAGCCTAAAACCCCAGCCTTGAGGCAGCGTCTCGTCATTGCCCTGCCCCAGATCGACATAGATGCGGGGCGGTACAAAGCGGGTGCGATCGCCCATCCCCACTAAGACAATATCCGCTTGCTGCAGCAGCCCGTCGATTAGCGTATTGAGTTCGGCGTCATCCTCAAACTCTCGCTCCAGTTGCTGACTCAGGCTTTCCATAAAGTCCCGCACCCGCTGCCGCTGAGGGGCATCTGGCGGCAGGTCCTCCAATCCCAACTGCTGCACCAGCGCGGCTTCGATGTAGCGGAGCATCCGAGCTTGCGCTGCCGCTATCTTGGGGCTGTCGCTCTCCTGTTGGGGCAGCAGCGTGTTGAAGGCACGCCGGATAATTTGGCCGATGGTAAACGGGGGAAAGGGCAGGCTGTCGGGATCAATTTCGTATCCCTGGGCCGTCATGAACTGGTCGAGCGGGGGCAGATCCTCAGGCACCACGGGCATGGCGATATTGAAGGCATCGAATTCGGGGTTGCTGGGATTGCGGTTCAGCAGAGCTTCAAACTCCTGGTCGTCGCTCTTCTGGGTGAGAATGGTGGACTGGCGGCTGTTGTGTCGCGCCTGAATGTCAAGAATTTGCTGGGCCTTATCCCCATCGCCGTCTAGTAGCGCCGTCAGCCCTGGCATGTTGAACGGATGCAGCATGGTGTTGAGGGCGATATAGATAAACTCACCGCAGTAGGTGCGGTTCGTCGGGTCCTTAAAAAATCGGACGGCGGCGTCATCTCCCAGGCAGGCCCGCAGCCCGTTTTGCAGGAACTCCCGGAGCGTGGGGCGATCGCTTACGCGCGTGGGGTCGCCACCGCTGTATTTCTGCGGAAACTGCACAAATGGGTTGAGCAGCCCCATCCAGCAAATCACGCTGTTGACGTAGCCCCGCGCCTGGTCACTGGTGACAAATTCTGGAAACACCAGCCGCTGGGCCACTGCGACAAAGCCGTCGTCCCCATACATGCCTTTGTGGTAGCTGCTGGGTTCATTGTGGAACGCAAACGACTGCATCAGGTTGCCCTCGCCGTCAAAGCGGGTCGCGGGTACGATCGCCCCTACGTGGTGAGCCTCGTTTTTGATAAACGACTCCTGAAAGAGGGACACTTCCAGCGGCTGTCGCGTATCAATGGGCACACCATACCGCTCTTTATTCCACTGAAATGTGCAAATCAGCAGCCCATCCCGCTCCAGCACTTTGGCCACGTCCTCATGGCCGGATACGGGCAGACCGTCGGGGGCAACCACTTCGAGTTCGTCTGCGATGCCGATAAAGCCTGGATTATTAACTGTGCTGACGAGTAGCGTTGTGTCGTCATCCAGAATCACCTGCTTGACGAAGAGCTGATTAATGTCAGGGAGGGGGTTGCCTACCCAGTTGAGCACTGCTGCATCGCCTGGCAGGATGTTGAAGCGCTCTACATCCACATATTCCGGAGGATAGATGGGCACGGTGGAGGTGCGATCGCTCCCAGGTGCTGAAGCCGTGGTGGCATAGACCACAGAAGCCAAATCCTGAGCCGGTGGGGCAGCAACCAGGATCTCCTCTGAGGGGGAACTAGCTGCTAGAGACTGCTCCGCAGGAACAGGCTCAGCCGGGGACGGTGCGGCAGGGTTGGGCTCAATCGGGGTCGCTGTGCTATCCGTATCCTGGCGCTCTGCAGCCGTGGGAGCGGGTTCTTCAGGAGTCTCAGCCTTGGCTCGATCGCTTATGGTAGCCGGATTAGGCGCGGCACCGGGCGGAGGTGGCGATGGAGTTTGGTTGAGCGATCGCCGCACCAGCCAGGCAGCCCCCGATCCCAATACGGCAATAACTACCCAAACCACTGGTATGCTACCCATGACGTTCTATCCCCCACGGTGAGCTGGACTCTTTATTTTTGGCGATCGCGGCAATCTGCGGCATCCCCTCTGAGGTTACCTTCGGTGAGGAATGATGCCAAGCTCCAATCGGATTTCTTAAGAAAACCGCTAGTCGTGGCTTAACCCAGTCACCGTAGAATTATGGGGTTGCATTTTATTGCCGTGAACCGGGAAGTGCTATGACTCAGCTTCGCAATATTTTGGTCGGAACCGGCATCGCCGCTGTCGGTGCCGTTGGCACAAAGCTCGCCGTTGACTATTTTCGCAATCGAGACAAGGAAGAGGCTCCCCCCGAGAGCGCGGGCGACCAGGAACCCGCCTCGGACGACGAAATTGCCTATGTCACGGTTGAGCCGGCCTCTGTTCAGGAGTTTCTAGACAAGAGCTTTGGCGATCGCGGGCGCTACGTACCGACGCGTGCCCCCAAGGTGTTTGAATACCGAGGCAAGCAGTACATGGTGATTTGGGCGCGAGACAACGCCAAAGACAAAAATCAGATGCTCGCCTTTGCCTATGAAGGCAACCAGCGACAAATGGTGGCCAGCGTTGGCTATACCTCCCAGGGCACGGACTACAACATTAATTTGGGGAATGCGCCGCTGGCGGTTGAGGTTGGTGGCAAGCGCATCCAGTCTGGCAAGGGCGAAGCAGCGGGAACCAACGAAGTGGATATCGTGCCCGCCTAGATTCTAAGGGCCTGTTCCGCTAGGATGGGAGGCAAAATTTCCGCTCAGTTCTTCTTTAACTTCTCCCATTTTTGTATGGCAAATACCCTATTTCACCTGGCTTTTCCCGTCAGCGACATGGCCCAGGCTAGAGCTTTCTACGCCGAGCAGCTAGGTTGCGGGGTGGGCCGGGCCAACGATAAATCCATGATTCTCAACCTCTACGGGCATCAGCTCGTGGCCCATCTGACGGCAGAGGCGATCGCCCCCCAGTCTGGCATTTATCCCCGCCACTTCGGGCTAGTGTTTGAGGCCGAAGCCGACTACGACGCCTTCCTCGACCACCTCTCTCGGCGGGAAATTCCGTTTCATATCCCACCCAAACACCGGTTTGCGGGAACGCCGCTGGAGCACCGCACCTTCTTCCTGCAAGACCCGTTCCACAACCTCATGGAGTTCAAGTTCTACCGCCATTCAGAGGCCATCTTTGGGGCAGCCGAACTGGCCCAGGTTGGGGAAACCTAGCCAGCGGGGCCACGGCTCCCCGGCTGTGGTCCCCCAACTGCCCCGTACCGGGTCTAATTGTTGCCCACGACCAGCACTTCCCCTCGCAGCATACGCTGGGCCGCATCCAGCAGGGCTTCCTCCAGGTAAGGCTTGGTAAAGTAGCCCTTTGCCCCAAGCTGAACGGCCATCTGGCGGTGGCGATCGGCTCCCCTGGAGGTCAGCATAGCAATGGGCAGGGCGCTGAGGCCGGGGTCCTTTTGCAGGCGCGACAGCAGCTCCAGCCCGTCCATCCGGGGCATTTCGATGTCGCAGAAGACTAGGTCACAGGGCAAGCCCGACTTGAGCTTCTCCCATGCCTCCTGGCCGTCGCGGGCCTGCTCCACCCGATACCCCACCTTGTTGAAGGTCATGGACAGCAGCTCGCGCACGGTGATGGAGTCGTCCACAATAAGCACCGTCGGCTCGCTGGCCACCACAGGCTCGCTGGGCATATCGGCACCGTCAGCAGCCTGATCCCAGAGGGACCCCCCTGCCTCTCGGCGAATGCGCCCCATTGAGAGGTCGATTAGCTCCAGCACGTCGGCGATCGGCATGATGCGGCCATCCCCTAGCACCGTTGCCCCAGCAATGCCCGAAGGCTTGGGCACAGGAGCCTCCAGTTGCTTAATCACAATTTCCTGCTCGCCCAGGACCTGATCCACCTGGAGTGCCAGGTAGTTTCCAGCGCTGCGGAGCACCACCACCGATACCACATCCTCCTCCTGGTTACCGCCGTACACGCTGCCCCGCCCCAGAGAGCGGTTGAACTTGAGCAGATCAGACAGGGGGCGGAAGGGCAGCAGAATGTCGCGCCAGAGGATGCAGGAGCGTCCCTGATCGTCGGTTTGAATCCGCTCTTTGGGCACATCGAGCATATCTTCCACCCCGTCCATTGGGAAGGCGATGCGGGCGCGGTTGCTAACGCAGAGCAGCGCTTTGGAAATGCTCAGAGTCAGCGGCAGGCGAATGGTGAACGTGGTGCCTTGGCCCAGACTGGAGTCAATATTAACCACGCCGCGAATCTCGTTGAGACTGGTGCGCACCACGTCCATGCCCACGCCTCGACCGGCGAAGTCGTCAGCCTTATCACGGGTGCTAAAGCCGTGGTGAAAGAGCAGATCATAGGTGTCGAGGCGAGACATCTGCTGGGCTTCTTCGAGAGCAATGAGCTTGCGCTCGATGGCCTTACGCTTTACCCGCTCTGGGTCAATCCCGGCCCCATCGTCTGTGACAGAAATCACCGTCTGGTTACCCTGGTGGAAGGTGCGGATAGTGATTTTGCCGACGGGAGGCTTGCCAGCGGCAAGGCGCTCATCCGGTGTCTCGATGCCGTGGGTGATGGCGTTGTTGACCAGGTGTGTCATCGGGTCATAGAGCTGCTCTAGAATCATCTTGTCGATTAGGGTGTCCCGGCCCTCGACCACTAGCTCGGCCTGCTTGCCGCACTTGATAGAAATATCGCGCACTGCTCGCGGCAGGCGATCGGCGGCCTGCCCGAAGGGCACCATGCGAGAACGGGTTAGCCCCTCCTGGAGCTGGGTGGTCACCTGCCGGAACATGCGGGTGACCTGATCGCTTTCGTCTACCACGAAGTCGATGTCAGAAGCCGATTCTCGCACCCGCACAATCAGCTCGATCATCTCCTGGGACAGGGTGTGGAAGCCCGTGAAGCGGTCCATCTCTAGCGCATCGAAGCTGGCTCCTGTGGCGTGGGTGGCGTCATATGCCGTTACCTCAGGTCCCTGGGGCATGAGATGGTGGCTGCGGCGGCTCGATAGCAGAGAACTTTCCAGGAGCGATCGCTCATACAAGTCCCGCATGCGCTGCCCCACATCACTGAGCTGCTGCACCTGATAGAGCAGGTTATCGAGGAACTGACGCAGCCGCTCCTGGGACTGCTCTAGGCTGTTACGATTAACCACCAGCTCCCCAACCAAGTTATTCAGGTTGTCTAGGTTTTTCACCGAAACCCGCATGGTTTGGTCGTTCAGAGCATTCCGACGGTTCACAACTCGCCGAGTCGCAGTGGGTGCACCCCGCAGCGACGATTTGGAAGTGGGCGAACCTCCCAGGGTTTGGTCCGCATCCTCCAGCAGCTTTTCAAGATCGGCAAAGTCATCGTCAATATCGGCAGCGAGGTCATCGCCGGTATCCAGGTCATCTGGTTCCTCTGCAATATCCAGCGCAGGACCGGCAGTCGCTTCCTCGTCTAGTAGCGCATCTAGCTCGGCAAAGTCATCCCCAAACATCGAGGCGGTAGCCTGGCCCTCGTCATCCATCAGGCCGGGAGCCAGATCGTCCTCGGCGGCGGCAGCAGATGCGGCCATAGGCTGTCCGTCCGTTAGCAGCGCGTCGAGATCAGCAAAATCATCCTCGAAGCTGGCCTCAGGAGCAGCCGTGGGGTCAGATTCTGCTTCTGCTTCTGGGATTTCGGCAGTTTCCGCGATTTCGGCAGTCGATGTATCGGGGGCGATCGCCTCCTGTGGCGGTGTCGCCATCGGCTGGTCGAAGATGGACTGTTCTTCGGCGGCAAAGGCATCGTCGGGAACAACCGCCTGCCCCGCAAAGAAGGCATTGAGGTCATCCATCTCAGCCGTGGTAGGTTCAAACCCATCAGTGGGGTCTAGAACCGTATCGCTCAGGAGGGCATCAAGGTCATCCATGGCCCCCGTCGGTTCAGGGGCTGGCTCAGCAGCATTGGGCGCGGCTTGGGAGGGAGTATCCAGCAGCGCGTTCAAATCCCCCAGCGCATCGATGGAGGCGATATCCTCGGTGGGTGGCATGGATTCAGCCTCGGCTGCACCCCAGTCAAAGTCAGCATCGGGTGCCTCAGTCGCTTCGTCAAAACTCAGGTCAGCCTGGGCCTCAGGTTCTGTATCGCCCCAATCAAGACCGAGGTCAGCCTGAGCTTCAGGTTCTGCAGTTTCCCAATCAAGATTGAAGTCGGCCTGGGTTTCAGGTTCGCCATCGCCCCAATCCGAGCCGAGGTCGGCCTGAGCTTCAGGTTCTGCAGTGTCTTCCGCAGCTTCCCAATCGAGATTGAAGTCGGCTTCGGTCTCCGTACTGCCCCAGTCCAGATTCAGTTCAGCATCCGCGGCGCTTTCTTCGTCCGGCTGCGTCCGCTCCTCATCCGCGGGGGAGGCAGCATCCCAATCCGCATTCTCCTCGAAGAAGGTGAAATCGAGGTTGTCGTCCTCAGTGACTGCTTCGGTGGCGGCTTCGGTGGCGGGAGCGATCGCCCCATCCTCAAACAGAAACTCGGCGGAGGACTCAGCTTCCGAGGACCCAGCTTCTGCATCTGGATCTGCTGCCGGGTCAGAGCCAAAAATTGCCTCCAGATCGACCGAGTCGGCATCGGGCTGGTCAGCATCCAGATCAGATGAGCCATCAGCCTCTAGATCCAGCAGGTCGTCTGGCAAATCGGCTGTCTCCGCTAAATCCTCCGACTCGGCGGCGTCCCCAAAGAGATCAGCCGGAAAGTCCAAGGCATCCGCCTCCATCTCAGATGCAGCGGCAGCGGGATCAGGGCGCTCATCAGCGTTGAACAGGCCGGCATCATCGAATAGTTCGTCACCGCTGGGTAGATCTGCCTCACCCGGCGGGACCTCGTCATCAAAGCGGTCCATTGCTTCAGCGACAGAGGTCTCGCCAAACAGGTCGGCTTCGGTCAGGTCGGCTTCGGTCAGGTCTGCTTGATCAGAGACATCGCCATCTGCCGTCTCTGCCTGGGCTAAATCCAGCTCGCCAGGCCGGTCCTCATCCATGAATAGGTCAGTTGCTGGCAGCGGCGCAGAGTCATCAGGCGGCATCTCATCGCCAAATAAAGTTGCCTCAAGAGCTGCCTCATCGGTCGCGCTGGCCTCAGTGGAGAACTCGCTGTCGACAAACAGATCTGCCAGGGGCTGCGCGTCGTCAGACTGGGCATCGTCCCATAGTTCAGCCTCATTGAGCTGATCCTCAGAACCCTCGTCCGACTGGGACTCGCTGCTGAAGAGGAAATCGGGCTGATCGAAACCTAGTTCGGCGGCATCCAGCAAATCGGCTTCGCGGCGATCGCCCCCTTGGTCAGCATCTAGTGACTGCGACTCGTCAGATAAATTGAGTTCATCCAACCCTTCCAGGTCCGCTGCGCCAAACTCACCGTCGATTGAGTCCGCTGGCTCAGACGCCGTTGGAGATTCACCAAAAGCCTGATCAAACGATGTCTCGAAGGAAATCTCCGTACCATCCGGCTCAGCCCCCAGTGAATCGCCCGGATCCTCGGTGGGGCGATCGCTCCCCTGATGGAGAGCCATGGCTTCCTCAGCCGTATCGCCCGCCACGCTGTCCCAGGGGTCCGTCGCCATCTCCGCCAGGGCAGATTCCCAGTCAGCATCATCAGCGGTGGCTTCAGTGAAAAACTCGCCCAGCTCAGATAAATCCTGATCGGCTGGCTGTTCCGGCCAGTCAACTGAGGCGGCAGCAGGGGGATCGGCGATCGCAGCAGGGGCACCCTCACCCGTTTCCGGCTTCAACTCGCTGCTGCTGGTTTCTCGCTCGACGGAATTAAGCAGGGCAGAAATGTCATCGTCCTCGCTGGTATCGGAGGAAGCAGCCGGTGGAGTTGGTTCCTGATCGAACAGCAGGTCTGAAAAATCATTGATATCTTCTAGCTCCAGCCCGTCAGAGAGGATATCGGCATCGCTGCTAACCGGCTCATCCTGCCAGTCCAGATCCAAGTCAGATGCCTCGTATTCAAATAAGTCGGCGAGGCTGTTAAGCTCGGCAGCGCCGACCTCTGGTCCTCCCTGCAGGGTCGGATGCTCTGGGGCCGCATCTCGAACGGGTGCCGCCGAGCCAAACAGGTCAGCCTCCGTGTAGGCCGCTTCGTCAGGGGCAGCAGTAGTATCGGTTGTTGGCGAGTCTGAAGCACTCACCTCGGTCGCGAACCAGTCGTCTGCTTCATCTAGCTCAACCGAGGGAGACTCCAGTTCGCTAAGGGCATCGCTTAGACCAAAATCGGCAGTCTGACGCAAATTCTCTTCAAAGAAGTCATCTGACGGGATGGCGTTGGTATCGGATAGGTCGGTATCCGTCAGCTCCAGTTCTGTAATACCCAGGTCGTCCAGCCCCAGATCGTCGAGGATATCGCCCGCCGATTCGGTCAGCTCGGGCTCCTCGGGCCGCATGGCCGCAAGGGCATCGCTGATGATAATTTCGTGGGGCTGACCCGACAGTACTAGCTCCTGGGCCTGCTTAAGGTCGCGAATGATGACCGGAGCCAGGGCACGATAGGTGTTGTCTGGGCTGGCGATCGCCTGACGAGCCGCCTCTGCCAGATTGCTCCAGCCCTGAGGCAGCTCAAACGAGTCCCCAGCCTGGGACAGGCTCCGGCAAATGTCCTGTAGCGCCCGCCGCGTCTCAGCATTATCCGACTGCTTGAAGAGCTGCAGCATTTCCCGCAGGCGAGCCGGGACATCGCTCTGGAAGAAGAGCTGGAGGGCACTCTCTTCGGGAACGGTGGCGGTGGGCGGGGTCGCTGGAGCAGTTGGAGCTGCCGTCGGCTTGACCGATAGGCTAACTTCCTCCGGAGGCACACCGCCCGACTGGCTCACCAATCGACTGAGGTGCTCATTGAGCTGGTTAAAAACAGGCTCCACCTCTGCCATGACTTCATTGGACTTGTCATCCGTTAGCCCAAACGGCCCCTGGAGCTGCTCTAGCAGCTCCTGAAGCGTGTCGAATACGCGCAGGAAAAGTGATTCTAGCGCCTGATCAACCTGGATGGGACACTCTTTCAGAACTTTGAAGTAATCTTCCAGGCGGTGGGAAGTCTGCTGAATGCTGTCTAGCCCCAGCATGGCGGCCCCTCCCTTGACCGAGTGAGCGGCCCGGAAGAGCTCGCTAACCATCTCGGGGTCGGCGATGGTGCTCTGTAGGTTAAGCAACCCCTGTTCGATGGTATTGAGGTGGTCTTTTGCCTCCTCAATGAAATACCCCATGATCCGCTGCTGCTGTTCCGACTGCATCGCAGTACCCTCAATTCATTTGAGTAAGACATTTAGGCGGCGTCATCCGAGAAATCACAACTCCGCACGCAAGGAATGAGCTTAATGTACCCGCTTTCTTACGGATTCTGATCGGGGCGGCCTTATCGGGATTCTCCCGACTCGACCTTAAACCGCTCAACGGAGTTCAGCAGGTCGCGGGCGACCCCCACCAGATTCTGTAGAGACCCCGATACTCGCTGCGCCTCCTGGGAGGTTTCCTGGGCCGTTAACTCGACGGACTGCATCACCTGGGCCACGGCGCGGGAAGTTTCCGTCTGCTCGACCGTATCTGCCGTAATTGACCGCACCAGGGCATCGATGCGGTTGGACACCTGAATAATATCTTCCAGCGATCGCTTCGCCTGCTCCGCCAGCCGCGTCCCCTCGATCACCTGCTGGGTGCCCTCTTCCATAGCGGTCATCACCGAGCCCGTTTCGCTTTGGATTTGCAGCACGATTTGCTCGATCTCCTTCGACGCTTTGGCGGCCCTGTCCGCCAGCTGACGCACCTCATCCGCCACAATGGCAAAGCCCCGGCCCGCTTCCCCGGCTCGCGCCGCCTCGATACTGGCGTTGAGGGCCAGCAGGTTGGTGCGGGAAGCAATTTGGGAAATCAAGGCCACAATCTTGGAAATCTCCTGGGAAGACTCCGCCAGACGCTTCACCTTGCGGGTGGTTTCTGCCACCGTTTCCCGAATTTGGAGAATTCCGGACACAGTGCGCTCCACCGCTTCACCGCCCTTGAGAGCGGTTGCCGATGCCGAGCGGGCCACCTCCTCCGCTTCACGGGCGCTTTCCGCCACCCGCTGAATGGAGTTAGTCATCACCTGCACCGAGTTGAGGGTGACCGCCAGTTCCTCAGCCTGCCGCAGGGCATCGGAAGAGAGCGATCGCGCAAAAATCTCGTTCTCCGTGGAGCCTTTGCTCACCTGGCGGGCCGCCTGCTTCACCTGCTGGACGATCTCCCGCAGGTTTTGAATGGTCAGGTTGAACGAGTCGGCCACTGCACCCAAGACGTCTGCCGTTACCTCTGCCTGCACCGTGAGGTCGCCGCGGGCCGCCCCTTCTACATCGTCGAGCAGGCGAATCACCTGGCGCTGCAAATCTTCCTTGGCCTGCTCCTGCTCTTCGGCCTTGCGCTGGGCCTCGCTGGTGGTGGTGAGGATCACCCGCGCCATCTGGTTAAACTCCGCTGCCAGTTGGCCAAATTCATCTTCGGAATAAACCGTGGCCCGTGCCCCCAGATTCCCCTGGGACACTGACTCAAACTGCTTGTGCAGCTCATTCACGGTCCTATCCATAGAGCGGTAGGCGGCATGACCCAGAGCGTAGGAGGTGCCTGCGCCAGCGATCGCCGCCACCGCTGTCATAATCCACCCTGTGCGGGTGACCGCACCCCGATCTTCCGGCTCTACCACGCTGGCAGTACCATAGCTCACTGCCGCTACGGCGATCGCCGACACCAGCCCCGTGATCCCAGCGACGATTAGCCGCTTGGTGGCCAGGGAGGCGTTCTCCAGCGGAGCCAGCCAGCCCTGCTCAACCGTTACCTCCGGTTCGGTGCTGACGCTGCCCGACTGGGTGAACGTAGGGAGCTGGTTGGCCGTACCGGCAATCGTAAAGACTTCCTCGTCCTGAATGAGCGACTGATCGACAAATTCCTCCGAGTCAAAGCCAATTTCGCTAGTGCTGGTGGTGCTACCGTTGCTGGCGCTGCTAGAAGTGCCCACTGCTGGATTAGCGAATCCTGCTGAGTTTTCCGACAGCTCGAAGTCGGGCAAGTTGCCCAGGTCATCGAACTCATCAAACTCATCCAGGAAGTCGAAACTGCTGCCATCCGTTCCCGTGCTGGGCGATTCAGTGTCGCTTAGGGAAGGGTCTTCGCTGGTGGAGAAGCTGCCTGGCTCGAAGTCGTCGAAGGCGCTGCTGTCAAAGTCCTGCTGGTCAAATGCGTCATCGAACGGAGCGGGGCGATCGCCCTCGTAGCCATTGCTGTCGTAGGGGTAGCTCTCCTGATCGTCGAAGTCATAGCCCCCACTGTGGGCCGAATCTTCCTGAGTAAAGGTATCCACCGTTTCGGTTGAGTACCCAGCCTCGTCTCCGTATTCCTCGCTGATCGAGCCAGACGAGTGCGACCCGCTCCCGGCAGCATCCTCCTCATCGATAGCCAACTGATCCGAGCTTTCCGGCATCATAAACAGCGTTTCGTCTTCCGACGACCGGGGCGGCGAGGCGGGGCGAGCCGGCAGCGGGACATCGCTGGGCGGCTCGTCGAGAAATGCGGCCTCTCCTGGTGCTGAAAACGATTCACCTTCCAAGTCTGCTGCCTCGAAGGGAGACGCGAAGGGATCGTCGGCCTCGTCGGCGTCTGGATATTCGGAGACGTCCGGCATGGCGTCATCTAGGTTAAAGGGGTCAGCGGGTTCTCCAGTAAATGGGTCGCTTGCCCCCTCGCCGCCGTCTTCATCTTCAAAGGGGTTGTCAAATGCTGCGTCGCTTTCGTCGGTAGCGGATGCAGGAAAGTCGCCATCGACCACAAACGGGTCAGCGGCTGGCCCAGACTCGCCCGAATGCACGTCCTCATCTAGATTGAAGTTATCTAGGTCAAAGGCGTCACTCTCGAAGAGCTCCTCGTCGCTGCCCTCCGTCGCTCCCGGCCAGTCGTCCTCCCGTACCGTTTCATCCAGGTACGCAGAGTCATCGAAATTAACGCCGTCTAGGTCACCATCTGCCAAGGCCGACTCCTGGGCGCTTTCGCCAGTTACGCTAAACTGCTCGGCGTAGGCCAGGCCGTTGTTGGCGTAGTCGATATATTCTTGGTCGGAGGTTAGGCTGATAACTGCCTCATATTGCTCGCGCGCGACGTCATACTGGTGTAGGCCGTAGCAATAGATATGTCCCTTTAGTAGACGCACACTGACATCGTCAGGGTAGCTATCGGCCAGCCGGTCGATAGTTGCGGCGGCCTCTTCGTAATTACCCTGCATGTATGACTTTTCAGCCTGCTGATATTCTTGTGCGCTCTCGGTACCTAATCCCATTTGCTTTCCCCTGCCCTGTGCGAGCCTTCAAGTTGTCTGGATGCCTATGTTGCCCATCGCGCTGACCGCAGGATTGCAACCTGGTCAAGCAGGCGAAGGACGCGATCGCCCGCTTCGCCAAATGACCATTCTCCCCTTAGAAAAGGGGCCATGCTGTCGGGAGCATTGGCAGACATCTGAATTTCATCCACATCAAGCCAATCCATACCAATAATATGGTCAACCGCCAAACCTAACATGATGTCCTGGTCTTCAACGGCGATTACCGGAATTTCCGAGCGATCGGTCGAAAGCGATGAAGACCCCCGGAGAAATTGACCCAGATCCGCAACCCAAATAACCCGCCCCCGTACATTGAGGGTGCCCAGCAGCAGCGGAGAAATATTTGGGATCGGCGTGATTCGCTCCGGAGATGGCGAAATCACCTCTCGAATTCCCGTCGCGGGCAGCGCGAACTCGTCCCCCGACGCCGTGAGAAATCTCAAGTGCAGTTCACCTTCCGGGCTCTCCAGCTCTTGGAGTTCCGGTGCCTGCTCCTGCCCTTTACCGGTTAAAAAATCTGGATTGCCGACCATGACTTTGACATATCACGCTGTCCTGACATTATTTCCTGACATTAATTTCAGTATCAACCAAACCTAACGATAATTAAAAATATTAACCCCGCAGCAACTGTTTAACTGTACCAACGAGTTCGGTTGGTTGAAATGGTTTCGCGATGTAAGCGTCTGCCCCCTGCTTCATGCCCCAGTAGCGGTCGAATTCTTCACCCTTAGAGGAACACATTACCACCGGCACATCCTGAGTTTTAGGGTCGGCTTTGAGTCGCCGACAGACCTCATACCCATTCATTCGCGGCATCACGATGTCGAGTACCACTAGGTCTGGAAGATGCCCCTGGATTTGCTCAAGCGCTTCCACCCCGTCATTGGCGACGATAACCGTCAGGCCGCTTCCCTTCAGCAAGTCGGTAATCATCTCCCGCTGGGTTGGGCTGTCTTCGACCACTAAAACTGTACTCATAACGTTTTATACCTGCCATTTTGAAGAATCCGCACAGGAACGATACACCTTAATAATTTTTTAATCCCTGTGATGAACGAGTGAGTTGGGGCACCCGTCGTTGGATAGCTACCAGCCTACTCCTATTCTTGACTATTCTCATTGAAACTATGAAGCTGTGGAGCGGGAAATGTCAATTTTTAACTCATCTTCGATGGCTTCTTCTAGCAGGGTGTTGGGATGGAGGCGGTTGGGTTTACCCACGCCAACATATTTTTCCACTAACATGAGCAGTTCGTGTTTGCCGAAAGGTTTGGTCAGATAATTCGTCGCGCCAACCATCCTAGCCCTAACTCGGTCAATGAAGCCATCTTTACCCGTCAGCATGACGATTGGGATTTGCCGAAACGCAGTGGATTTGCGCAGCATGGCACAAATCTCATAGCCATCCAGGTTGGGCATGGCAATGTCACAAAGAATCAGGTCGGGCCTTAGCTGAAAGACGAGGCCAAGCGCTTTAACGGGGTTACCGATGGCCGTCACTTCATAGCCGTGCTGGTGCAAAATTTCTTCGACCATGTGCCTCAAGGTCAGGCCATCGTCGATGCAGACGATACGGGGGACCCGATCGACAGCGGGTAGACTGAACCCGGCATAGCTGCCTAAGGATAGGTCGGTAATGGGGGGGAGATGGACGGTCCCCTGCTGAATGTAGGGGTAGACGGCCTTAGCGACAGTGACAATGTCGCGGCTGAGATAGCGGGAAATTTGCCGAATGGAGGTTTTCCCATCGGCCCAGCAGCTCAGGGTATCAATGGCGTTTTGGGTTAGGGTTTCGCGCAGAGACAGAGCATCCACAATAATGGGGCATTGGTTGGGGGACTGAATATGGGGATGGAGTTGTTTCCACGCCTGCACCTGCTTCATGATGCCCTTGACCAGGGGATTAATTTCTAGGGTGATCAGTTGGGGAGCCAGAGAGGGGCCGATTTCAAAGATAAATGAGCCCTGGTGAAGACTCAGGAGGTCGAACAGGGTCTCGCGCACCATGCTCTGGACGATCGCCCGCCCCTGGTTGGGGGTAAGCAGGTGGTTTTCCAGCAAGTTCCAGAGATAGCCATATTCGGGGGCATTGATGGTGGCGATCGCCGGGACGTTAGTCCGGTCCAGCGTTTCTTCTAGACCATAGCGCCGTAGATAGTCTCGCAGACGCAGCAGATCGCTGCTGCTGGTCCCCGCATAGATAATTCTGCCGTTGTCGAAAAACACTAGCCAGGAAGGGGAGGCTGAACTGTCTGAGAAGCGATCGCGCCCAAATCCACCCTTAGCTGGTCCATACGCTTCCACGAATAGCTCCCCGGTCCGTTGCCCCAGCTCAATCAGCTGAAGGATACTGCGAATATCGATTTCGTTTAGCTCGCCCTGCATGCCGTCGAGACAATCTCCTAAGTTTGTAGGGAACTCAGCGCCGTTTACTTAAGTACATGGCCATAAATAAGCTAATGGGGTGCGCTCCTCGGCGGGGGGCGCACCCCACCATAGTGTCTTTTAATTATGGCGACCTACTTACCTGAGTCTTTGTCAGGCAGAGGAATTGCTGTTGAACTTAGCATTCACCACTGCTCTAAGTAGAACTGCGTTGAAAAACGAAGGTTAGAAAACCGGGGG
>JBHJGR010000134.1:0-4228 GCA_050331615.1 Elainellaceae cyanobacterium | reverse complement strand
ATACCGCATATTACATCAGTTCAGTGGCGACGACCGCTCGGGCTTGGATGGAGATGGTTCGGGGTCACTGGAGTATCGAGAATCGATTGCATTGGCCGAAGGATGTGCTGTTGAGAGAAGATGCCACCTCTACCAGAGAGGAGAATGCCTTACTCAACGGATCCGTCTTCCGTTCAATTGCAATCAATTTACTGCGGCTCAACGGCTTCCAATCCATCGCACCCGCTCTGCGTCAGTTTGCCAATCAAGTGGATGAGATTTTTAAGCTTCTACAATGAATCAACCCTGCCCCCTAACCCTGGGAAATCCCAGGAATCGGCAGCCAAGGGCGGCGTCTGAAGCCACTGGGGAAGGGGAGCGATCGCCCTCCACCAGTCCCAGCGACTCAAATTCCGTCAACTCCTGCTCTGATAAGGGCCAGGGCAGGAAGAGGAAACCGGCTCCTTGGCTTGAGGAACTTCAGTGGGAGGTTAGAAATCAGAGTTAGCACTAAGTTCTATATGAAACACTGTCAACTGTTTTAATACTTGGAAAAATACTCGAAACCAACCCTATGGATTTTTCCAAAAATAAATCATGTAGGATCTCCGTCAAAGCGTCAGCGCGATCGCCAGAAAACTTGTGATGCAATGGCTTGAAGAGTTGACGCTTCTCTGTCAATTCTGTATCAATTGACAAGCGAATGAGGGGAGAGAGCGGTTTTGGGCAGGTCAGCGTCACCCAAAATCTAGCTCTACACTTAGTTTACTATGAAACACTGATTGTGAGGGGCGATCGCCCCCATAACCACCCCTCAATCACCCAAATCCTGACGGACAGCTCAAGATATGGAGGAAACACCATGGGTGCAACTAGCCTATGAGGAGGTTAGAAGGTAACCAATTGCGCAAAATCTTCACGTTGAGATGGACATCTGTAATGAATGCGATTCTTCTGCATTGGCAGTGGTGAAAGAGTTTGGGAAACCTCCAAGCCGTTTTGCTATTGGAACCTACGGATTGTCTTCTGATGATAAGGGACTCAGAATCATTAGTTGATCGCCACTCTCATAGATCATGAGCGTTGGAAAACTCAGAGATTGATCTTTTCGGGGCAGTGCGGGGAAGATGTAGAAATACCCATCCCGATCGCTGAGTAGCCGCCAAACTCTGGGTTCGTTCGGGTCTGTAGTGTCAGTCAGTTCCTTTCCTAGAAGCTGGTTATAGAGACCCTGATCGCCAATCACGCGCAGCTCAGATGGATTTAGGAGAGGGTTATCTATGGCACGGCCCAGGGTCGCTGCCTCCTCAGGCGTCACAATGGTCACGATTGGCAGGGTTGAGGTCTCATTCACGGCATCACGCCAAGCGTCAGTCTGAGCTTGCCATCGAGCAATCCAAAATAGGGTCGTCAAGGTCAGCAGCACAACGATGAGTTCGTCCGTAAGGTCGGTAATCAACCGGAGCGTTTTTGCTTTTGGGAAAAATTGAGCCAGGAATCTTCGTCGCCGCTGTCGCCGAATCCAATTTGTGGATTTTTGTCGCAGCTCAACGAAAAGGACAATGGCTAATCCAGTGATCGCCAGAGCACCTACAGTTCTCAAAACGCTGAGGGGATGGCCAAAGAGCACCTGAAACGATGCAAAATAAAACGACTCGAAGGGGAGATCTAACGTCGTGACTTCAATCTGGAAGAAGCCGTAGTACGCCCAGCGATAGGTCCAGCCAGTAAAGTAGAGCGCCGCAGCCAGTAGGGCAAGCAGGCTGAGCAGTTTTCCAAAAGGTTCAAGATCTTTTTTCTCAGGCGATGGATTAGTCACTGGAGATTTCGATTCCGCTGTTCACATAGACACGATTTGGGTACTGGTCCCCCCAAATCCCAAAAGTCCCCACAAAAATTTGAGTCCGCACTCTCTGGCTCAGGGGCTTAAGGAGAACTTAATTAACTCGTATCACCTACAGACCAATCCTGACGGTCTGATAATCCTACTGTAGATGATAAAGATATTCTCAAGAATCTGAACAATGCGTGATTTATACCCTTAGCGTTGTGACAGACTGCTGGCTAATTACATCCACTCGCCTTTGTCTTCAAGATTGTAAGCCATGAAGCGTATCCATCGGTTACTTGTCTTAGCATGCATTTCTGCCGTGGTGATTGCTGGGTTTAGCTGGGCTACAGCAGACGCTGCACACCGAGACTCGCGAGAGCTAGCTCAAGCAGCAGTCTCCCAACGAATTTTAGAGGTTGTCCTACCTGAGTCTGCTACTGTTCGACTAACGTCAGGAGAGTCATACACGGGTGAATTAACTGCGTTCGATTCAAGCAATTTAACATTGTCTTCCGGTAGCTTTTCTCAGCCAGTCCCACTGGCCCAGGTTCGTGAAGTTGAATTTCAGGGGAACGTATGGATTATAAGCCCCGACGGTCGGCAGACAACACGACCGATTCGAGGGCTGGCAGTCCCGCTAGAAGATGTCCCCGTTGATGCGTTAGCTTTGTCAGGCTCTCTCAACAGCGCAAGTCTCGACCTAACCGATGTTCTCGATGACGAGGAATTTGCCCGCCTTGCGAGAGACACCAGCAAAATTCATGCTGTTGTAGAAATTACGTTCACGTCACCTGAGCAAATGGATGTGACTGTTAAAGCAGTTCGGCGATAGTATAAGTGTATTGCAGGAAAATTGTTGAAGCAGCTTTGTCATGAATTGCAAGCAGCTACGTAGGATTGTTACGGGTACGGCGGGTTTAGCGCTCATTTTTGGCACTGTAAGTGCATCTGACGCACGGACTGTGTCTACGACTCAAATAATCGAAGGAATTTTCCCAGACAATGAGACCCAAATTCTCAATGTACGGCAAAGTGGACTTCTGTCTGAGCCTCTACGGTTAGCCCAACAGCAGCAACCCAGAGTCGCCCTGGTCATTGGTAACGCCGACTATGAGGATGATCCCTTAGCAAACCCAATTAATGATGCCACTGCAATTCACCAAGCTCTAGGCGAACTGGGGTTTGACATGTTGCCGCTGGTAACGAATGCGGATAAACGGGAGATGGTCAATGCAATTGGTGAATTTCAGGATCGTCTTGAAGCAGGTGCAGTAGGAGTGTTCTATTATGCGGGGCATGGAGTTCAGGTAAACGGAATAAATTACCTGGTTCCCCTTGAGGCTGAGCTTAAGCGGGAGGCGGATGCCGAGTTTGATGCGGTTGATGTTAATAGAGTAATTCAGGCGATGGATTCTGCTGACACCGCATTTAATGTGTTAATTATTGATGCCTGTCGGGATAATCCGTTTTATCGGAGATGGCGTCGGACTCGAGGGTCGAACACCCGTGGGTTAACTGTTGAACGACCGCCGAGAGGCACGCTCATTGCCTATGCAACTGAGCCGAACAACGTGGCAGAAGATGGCGACGATGGCGATCGCCATTCTCCCTTTACCCAAAGCCTACTTGCCCACCTGCGAACACCGGAAATCAGTATTCTGGATATGTTGACTCGGGTTACAGCAGATGTGATTGAGGCAACAGGAGATCGGCAATCTCCGTATTTCGAGGGAAATCCAGTTGGTTTCTTTTCATTTAATCCATCTTCAAATGTTTCCGCATTGCCGGATCCATCTCCTATTGAGCCACCGCCAACTCCTGTTACATCACCCCCAGCCATGGTGACGGCACTCGCGTCGGCTGCCCAGGCGGGTGATTGGCAAGAGGCCGATGCTGAAACCCGGAGGTTATTGCTGGAATTGGGAGATCAGAATGATAGCGGTGGGCTGAGCATATCAGAAGTTGAAGCTCTGTCATGCGATGACTTGAGAGCCATAGACCAACAGTGGGTGGAAGCTAGCGATGGTAAATTTGGATTCAGCGTTCAGGCCCGCATCTGGCAGGAAGTGGGCAGCCCGACCAGGTACAATGAGCAGTGGGAAGAGTTTGGCGATCGCGTAGGTTGGCGAGTGGATGATCGGTGGATCGCCTACAGTGAAGTAACTTTTGATACCTCATCTCCTGAGGGACACCTCCCGGGTTGGGGTTTTGGGGGTTTTGAGGTTTTGTGGAGTTTGGGGGTTTTGGATGTGGGTGATGGATGGATGGGGTTCTCTCTTCCGCTGCGCTCTGTGAACTGTAGCATATAAAAGCTTCAGCCCGATACAAAAATCTTATTCTGGCCCCCCTCCATACGGAAAACTGGGTATTTCGGAGATCCCTTACCTGGTACCTAGGCTCACGACGTATCCGTAAATT
>JBHJGR010000133.1:0-21388 GCA_050331615.1 Elainellaceae cyanobacterium | reverse complement strand
CCCTGGGGAAGGTGAACGAGCAGATGTCGCCCCGTTTCTTGAACCGAGGTCGCCCCCCGCGTTTGCCGTTCTTGTCGGGAACCCGCCACCGCTTCCAGGCTTTGTCTAAACGCATCAAGTTCTGCTGCTGGCAGTCGGCATCGATGCCTTTGTAATCAGGAAACAGTTCCTTGGTTTGTTTGAGTTCAGATGCCTGTGAGTAGTAGGTGACTTCATCGGGAATCTCGCCAATCGGCTCAGACTCGATGCTACAGCGGTCGATTGGAGAGCGAGTTTGATTCAGCCAATCGAGTCGCTGACCCAGCGCATAATTCCAGTGCCGACGCAGCAATTCGCCCCAGGTTTCCATCGTGGACGCCTGTTCAGGGGTTGGATTGAGACGGTACTGGTAAGTGAGAATCATTGTACTATTCTAGCACAGAAGGCAGTTGAAAGCTATGTATCGCAACGGTTCTGGGATATTTAGGTGACATCGAATCCCCTCAATATCCGCTCCTATCCCCCTCGCCGCTAACCCTTCGGGTATAGCGGGAGTCCCCCGGAGGTAATGATGGAATAGGGCAGGTCAGACAAACTAGGCCAATCAGACCCTAGTCCTGCACGTACTCCCCGCCGCTGATCAGCGCCAGTTCTGCCCGCACGAACTCACGCCCCAGGTACAGCGCATGTTCCATCCGCGTCAGCGGGCAGGGATCAGCCTGCTCGGTGATGGCAATGCCCAGCTCTTTTGCCGTGCGCCCGGTGTAGACTCGAGTCGGCTGGCGCTTCACCTTAACGTCGCAGGGCAGCGGTTCTCCCGTTTCGGGGTCAAGGGCCACCCCGTCATCGCTGATGGTGTTGGTATAGTGGGCGGCGCAGATGAGTCGGCGATCGCGGTCGAGATAGATCAAAAAGTAACCTGCTGGATCTAGCTCGATGTAGCGGTTAGACAGCTCGTTATCCAGGGCGGTGATGGCGGCGGCGATCGCGTCAGGGTTGGAACTGGTTTGAAGCTGATTAGTCTGCAGTGCTTGAGTCATGGAAGAGAAATCGGATTTAAAACTGATATCTGCAAAAATTGGAAAAACTGGAATGATAAAAGCGAAGACGATGTCCAGAAACTTTAAGCATCGCCTCAGGCAGGACTTTCTAGCCTAGCAGCGATCGCCCCCCAGTTGCCAGCCAATTGCCAGCTCTCTGACTATTCGGGACGCCATGACTCCTCAAACCTCACCCACCCAGCACAGCTACGCCATCATTGGCACTGGAGCCATCGGTGGTTATTACGGGGCCTGCCTCCAGCGGGCAGGGGCTGCGGTGCATTTTCTGTTGCGCAGCGACTATGAGGTGGTCAAGCGGCAGGGGCTGCGGATTGATTCTGTCGATGGCGATTTCGTCCTGCCCCAGGTGAATGCCTACCGCGACGTGAAGGACATGCCTCCATGCGACGTAGTGGTCCTGGCGCTGAAGACCACTCAGAATCACCTCCTGCGTGAGTTGCTGCCGCCCCTGCTCCAGCCCGACGGCGTCGTGCTGGTGCTACAGAATGGTCTGGGAATGGAGGACCAGGTGGCGGCAGTGGTAGGAGCGACCCAAGTCATAGGCGGGCTGTGCTTTATTTGCTCAAACAAAGTCGGCCCTGGGCACATCCGCCACCTCGACTACAAGGCCATCGCCCTTGGCGAATATACGCCTGACTACACGCCAGCCGGGGTGACTCCCAGACTGGAGGCGATCGCCACCGACTTCGAAGCGGCCAATATTCCCGTCCGGCGCACTGAGGATTTGCTGCTGGCTCGCTGGCAAAAGCTGATGTGGAACATTCCGTTTAACGGCCTATCTGTGGTGCTGCAGGCCACCACTGCGGAGATGATGACCGATGCTGCCGCTCGCCAGCTTGCAATCGACATTATTGCGGAAGTGGGGGCGATCGCTGCTGCCGTTGGTCGCCCCATTTCACCCCAGTATGTGCGGGACCTGATTGACCACACCGATCAAATGGAGCCCTACCTCACCAGCATGCGGCTTGACTACGACGCGGGTCGTCCTCTTGAATTAGAGGCAATTTTCAGCAATCCCCTCAAGGCAGCCGACCAAGCTGGTGTAGCGGTGCCCCGCATCGAAATGCTCTACCGTCAGCTCGCGTTTCTGGATAGTTAAATACTTACGTGTCGGATGATTCGCTCGATGACAGGGGAACGCCGTCCTGCTTGGCTGCCTTGTCCTGCTCCCGCTGCTCGCGTTTTTTGCGGTCTGCCGCCAGCATGTCTTCGAGAACAACCCGGGCCTGCTCAATCTTCTCTAGGTTACTGCGGTACAGCTCCAAATCTTTCGAGGCTTTGTCAACCGACAGGTTGAGCGCCTGACAGCAGGTTTCTAGGGCAGCGTTCAGCCGCTTCTCGTCTTTCACAATCTCTGCGTCGGCACACTCTAGCAGGGTGTAGAGGCCAATGGCGAAGAGGCGACTGTATTTGAACTGAGGGTTTTCGGCGATCGCCCGCAGATGTCCCTGAATGCCAGCCTCATGGGCGTGGGGCAGGGACTCAATCTTGGCAATGAGGTCATCGGCAGAGAGCTCGGCAGCCTCAGCCTGGAGCTGTTCGGCATCCTGGCGATAGCGTTGGGGATCGTCTTCAATGGCGCGGCACAAAGCATTGAAGATAGAGATTCGATCAGCTTCGGGGCGATATCCCTGCATAAACCGATCGAAGGTGGTCACAACACCGAGGGCGTAGATGGGGTCGTAGCGATACTCAGCGTTCACGGAGAGCAGGTGCATTTCCACCATCAGTTCCTCAACCACGCGACGGTAAATCGAGTTAACCGGACGGGTGTGATGGGTGTAAAAAGCGCGCTTGGTATCTGAGACAGTGCGGACGTTGCTCACAACAACTTGATGATCCAATGAGTAGTTCAGAAAAGACTTGGAAAGAATCGGGTGAAAGTAATCAGACTAAGTAATCGGACTAAATGGGTCCGATTAGATAATTCAGGACATGCTTCCATTCTCGCGCTTTGCGTCCCGTTTGCCAAGTTGCCCGCCGTCTGAGATGGCAGCTGGAGTTATTGCTTGATGTTAGGGGCGATCGCCAGCGCCTCCTCCTCCGAGTCAAAGATTTCAAAGACCGAGTCCATCATGGTAACCTCAAACACCAGCTTGGCCTCAGGATGCACTTCACAGATGCGAAAGCTGCCGTTCACCTTATCCGCATCCCGCATTCCCGCCACCAGAGAAGTTAGCCCCGAACTGTCAATGAAGTTAACCTGCCCCAGGTTGACAACGACATGGGGGTTGGTTGCCGAAATACTCTCCTGCAGCTTGAGGCGAAACTGCCAGGCGGTGAGAATGTCTAAGCGCCCTACGGGCCTCAGAACTGTTACAACTCTGCCATCCTGAGTGGTCTTTACTTCTTGATCCATTGCCACAACCCCAAACACAAAGGGGACGATTCGTGTATAGCCAGATATAGCCCTGCGGGCTAAGTTTTGGGTATGGAACCCACGCGACGCGAGGATTTCACACCTCTTGAATGTCCTAACGCGAAAGCGTAACGCTATAGGCTTAGGCCCGTAGGAAAATTTCCCGTAGCTCGGGGATTTTCCGTAATGACGTCCCAACGCCAGACGCGTAAGGCTACATGCGTATTTTTAGTATGCCCAGTTGGCTTCCGGGTGTAGCTTAACCCATGAGAATTTTGCACGCCAGACGAACGGTCTTAGTCGGCGTCAATAATTGTTAATAAGCAGGCGAAAGCAAATTTTCCTGACATCTCCCCACGGCTAGAAGCCGGGGGGTTCATGAAATCCGCCTGACTGTGGGGGGATGAGATCAGCGCTACCTTAGCTCTGAGGCGGCTCCGTCCAGTTGGCCCAGTCCTGCGGCTTCAGGAACACGTCATAGAGTTCGGCCTCAGGGGTACCGGCCTCCGGCTGGTAGCCGTATTCCCAACGTACCAGCGGAGGGAGCGACATCAAAATCGACTCGGTGCGTCCGTTGGTTTGCAGGCCAAAAATGGTGCCCCGGTCATACACCAGGTTGAATTCTACATAGCGTCCCCGCCGATAGAGCTGGAACTGTCGCTGGCGATCGCCATACTCCATGTGCTGACGCCGTTCAACAATGGGGATATAAGCGGGCAGGAACGCATGGCCGCAGCTCTGCACAAAAGCAAATAGGTCCTCCCAGGAGCGTTCGGGCAAATCGCCAACTGCTTGGCTGTGGGCCGCCGCTGGACCATTTGCATCAGGGCCGCGATAGAGCTGACCACGTCCGTCCTGGTAGTCAAAGAAGATGCCGCCGACGCCGCGAGTTTCCTGCCGGTGCTTGAGGTAAAAATACTCGTCACACCACAGCTTAAAGGTGGGATAGTACTCTGGGTGGTGAGTCGCGCAGGCATCGCGGATAGTGCGGTGGAAGTGGGCCGCATCTTCCCGGAAGGGATAGTAGGGGGTGAGGTCAACGCCGCCGCCAAACCACCACACTGGTCCAGCTTCAAAGTAGCGGTAGTTGAGGTGCACCGTGGGAATGTAGGGACTGCGCGGATGGAGCACCATCGAGGTGCCTGTGGCATAAAAGCGATGGCCAGCAGCCTCTGGACGCTGCACCAAAATGGAGGGGGGGAGGTGATCGCCCCAGATCTCAGAAAAGTTTACCCCGCCCTGCTCTAGTAGCCGACCGGCTTTCATCACGCGCGATCGCCCACCGCCACCACCGTCACGCTCCCAGCTATCTTCCTGGAACTGGGTTTCGCCGTCTAGCACAGCTAGTTTGTCACAAATCTGGTCCTGCAGGTCGGTCATAAAGGCACTGACCCGCGACTTGGAGTCAGCCGGAGGCGTCGATGTAGCGATGGGGGCCTCTGAAGTGGAAGAATCTGTCATGATTTCTGCTTGCGAAGGATATTGCTTGGTCGCGAAAGTGGCCTTCAATCAGGCTTTAGTCCGGATCTAGGCTAGCTTGGATCGCCGCCTCACCGAAAACCTAACCTGGGAATTTAACAAAACTTCGGGAAGCTAGCGCTGACGCAGGGCCACGGCAGGGGCTTGCAGCCATTGATCGAGGAAGCGCTGCAGCCAGGTTTTGACGATGCTGCCATGCTGATGGTGCTGCTCAAACTGCATCTGCTGGGACTGGGCCCCAGGCTGGGTCAGCTGATCTGCCGCCTCGGTTGTCCACCGCGTGATCAGCTCTGCTGTAATCTCAGGGTGAAACTGGAACCCGTAAGCAGACGGGCCGTAGCGAAATGCCTGATTGGGAAAGGCGTCTCCAGTGGCCAGCAATACGGCATCGGTGGGCAAGTCAAATCCTTCCCGATGCCAGTGGTACACGTGGGAGAGAGAAGTCAGCAGAGACTGACCTTCTGGAGTCGCCTCTAGGGGAAAATAGCCAATTTCTACCTGGCGGTGGATATGGGGCTTGACCGTTCCGCCTAGAGAACGGGCCAGCAGTTGCGCCCCCAGACAGATCCCCAGGAAGGGCGTTTGTGCCTCGAGCACCTGCGGCAGCCAGTCTAGCTCAGTCTTGATGAACGGCAGGGTATCCTGATCGTTAGCACTCATCGGGCCGCCAAAGACGACGGTTGCTGCATAAGGCTCCATTGTCGAGGGCAGGCGATCGCCCATCGCCGGACAGCGGATATCTAGAACGTAGCCTTTTTCCTCTAATATCTGGCCCACCAGTCCTGGATTGGATTGCGCCTGATGAACCACAAGTAAAACCTGATTCTGCATGGATGTCCCTTGCAACATAACGTAATCAAACAACGTAATCAAAGGGTAGCAAACTCTCCCGCACACATCTGACTCATCTGATGCACCCGACGCTCACAAGGTCTTTGCAGAATTCGCAATTCCTCTGCATTAATTATCTGATTTAAGAAGAGCCGATGGGTGTGACGTTTGAAGCAACCGTGAACTTACTGAATCGACTGACCTGATTTCGCCATTGATGCACGAGAATATCCTTAGAGCTGAATCATTCCCAATCATTCTCTTTTGATCGATGTCTCAGGACTGGGGCGATCGCCCTAAGATTGAGGCACCAGCGGACGATTGATATGGGCGAATGACGTTAGCGAAACTGTGACCTAAAAACTTTTAAGACTTGCAACACCAGGAGCCCCCCCTCCAAAATTGGTATTTGACAGACAACGATATGAAATACACAATTCAGCGGAAACGGCTACCGCATACCAGAGACGACCAAATGTATACGCTGATCATCTTCTTGGGCGAGATGGGCAGTGGCGACCTCAACGATAAGGAGTTGAGAGTCCAGTACCCGGTTTCAAGCCATCGGGAAGGGATCACTAAATACCGGGAATTTCGCCAGTTCCAGAAATACCTGGAGCAGCGAGAGCAGTGCTCAATTTCGCCTACTCCCGAGGTCTCCGATGTATCGGTGAGTGATCTGGTTGCGATGCCGCATTAAAGGCCCAAAGCTCCACGTCATCGCGGAGAGGCATCCCGTCACGGGGTTGTCACATTCTTTCCCTAGAGTATGAAAGTAGGAAAACTCGATGGGCAAGAGGATATCTCACATGCGACTGTCTCCGATGATGAGCTACTACATCCGACAAATTTTACGGCAGCATTCCAGCGAACTCGTGAACGATACCGCAGGTTCTTTAGGCTTGCAGGATAACTTTCTGTCTGATTTGAATGCCGTGCTCCGCGATCGCTATTCTCACAACCGAGAGATCTACGCAGCGGCAACCCAGCTTGAAAATCTCGCCCAAACCCACCACGCCCTGCGCCACCAGTCTCTCCACGCCGACTACAGCGGCGAACTGGCGGCCCTTGAAGCAAAAATCTTTTCAATTTTGGGCTACCAGCGGTGCATGTAGGCATGGCTCATCCCGCCATTCTCGAATCTATCTAGCGGTCCAATTCGACATTATTCGTTTCTCCCCCTTTCGCAGGTTCGGAGCCTTCCTGACGCGTCGTTACCATAACGGCAGGCTAATTGGGATTTCCCAATGGCCTTAAAAAAACGACGAAGTTCAGGAGATCATTATGACTTACCTGTTAGATGACGCTGTTAAGCAGCCTTTAGAAGCATTTCAGTCCTTTGATGCAGATACCCAGCTCGCTCTCCTCTGGTATGGCTATCTCGACATCAAAGAGCAGCTCACCCCCGCTCCTGTGAACAGCACCGAAGAGATGGGGCAAACCATTTTTGACCATTTTGCGGCTCTTTCGAAGGATGATCAGCTCCAGGCCATGCGCAACCTGGTGAACAAGTCCGACACCTCCATCAGCAGGGGGTATGCGGCTCTAAGCCCAAGCTCTAAGCTCGATGTATGGCTGAAGCTAGCCCAGGGCATGGAAAGCGGCAGCATTGTCGGATTCCCCAATGACTATGAGCTGCCCTCCAACACGAACGAATTCACTCGCATGATTAAAGAGCTGGACTTTGAGCAGCGCATTAACTTCACCCGCAACGCAGTTGCTGATATGGGTTTCAAGGCTTAATTCGAGTGACTAGACGTAACGTCAAGCTGCGCCCTAAGGCGTCCTAGTGCAGCGTCATGGCTGAGAATTAGGGTAGATCCCTGCGGGATTTACCCTATTCTTGAGCGATCGCCCCTACTGCTTCTGCTTAGCTACCATCGCTTCGAGGCGTAGCTCTTGTTGACTCGCAGGTAATTCGGTGTACGTTGCTACAATCTCGCGGAAGGTATCGCCATCGATTGTCTCCTGTTCGACTAGCATGTCGGCTAACTTGTCTACGAGGGGACGGTTGCTGCGAATCAGGTCTTTAGCCCGTTCGTAGCACTTGAAGGTGATAGTGCGGATCTGCGCGTCGATTTTGGTCGCTAGTTCCTCGGAATACTCCTGCGACTGGGTCATCAAATCCCGCCCCAGGAAGACTTCATTGTTTGAGCTTTCCATGGCGAATGACCCCAGATCTGACATGCCGTAGCGAGTGACCATCCGCCGCGCATAGTCGGCAACCGCCCGGATATCGCTGGCTGCTCCGACCGTTACCTCGTCATGGCCAAAAATGACGTCCTCTGAGGCGCGACCACCCAGGTAGACCGTGATGCGATCGAGCAACTCGGCCCGGCTCTGGAGCCCGTCATCAGCGCCATCGCTCTGCAGGAGAGGCTTGGCAAAACCACCCACGCCGCCGGAGCGAGGAATGATGGTGACCTTGTCCAGCGGGTCAGTATGCTCCAGTAAGGTCATCAGTAGCGCATGTCCCAGCTCATGATAAGCGGTTAGTCGCTTCTTCTTGCTGTCCATCAGCGGGTTGAGGGTCATACCGATGGTGACGCGATCGATCGCATCGTCGATGTCTTCCAGGGTAACTTCGTCTTTGCGGCGACGGGCTGTGAGGATCGCTGCTTCGTTCAGCATATTAGCCAGGTCAGCACCCGAGAAACCAGGGGTGCGCTGGGCGATCGCCTCTAGAGAAACGTCGGGGGAAAGCTTCTTATTGCGGGCATGAACCTGCAGGATGCCCAGTCGTCCCTGGTAGCTGGGCAAATCCACAATAACCTGGCGGTCGAACCGGCCTGGACGCAGCAGGGCCGAGTCAAGCACATCTGGCCGGTTAGTAGCGGCGATGATAATGATGCCTGTATTGCCCTCGAAGCCATCCATCTCGGTCAGTAACTGGTTGAGAGTCTGCTCCCGCTCGTCGTTACCGCCGCCGATGCCGGTGCCCCGCTGGCGACCCACGGCGTCAATCTCATCAATGAAAATAATGCAGGGTGCACTCTCTTTGGCCTTGCGGAACAGATCCCGCACGCGGGAGGCCCCTACCCCCACAAACATTTCCACAAATTCCGATCCAGAGATGCTGAAGAAGGGAACCGCTGCCTCTCCGGCGATCGCCTTGGCCAGCAGGGTCTTCCCCGTACCCGGTGCCCCCACCAGCAGCACCCCTTTGGGAATACGGGCACCGACGGCAGTAAATTTCTCCGGCTGCTTCAGGAAGCTCACCACCTCCTGGAGCTCTTCTTTGGCTTCCTCAATGCCGGCCACATCTTCGAAGGTGACACCCGTCTTGGCCTCCATCTGGAACCGAGCGCGCGACTTGCCAAAATTCATCGCCTGCCCAGAGGCATTGGCCGATCGCCGCAGCAGCAGCAGCAAGCCGCCGATGATCAGAAAAGCGACCAGCATGTTGGTAATGAGCCAGGCCACGGCTGTCGTATCGGCTGACGGCTGCACCTCAATCTCGACGTTATTTTCCCGCGCGAGCTCAATTAGCTCCTGGTTGCGATCGCCACTAAACAGCAGCACCTCCTGCTCGGTCGTTTCGTCCCCAGAGGCATCGCTCAGCTCAGCCGTTGCCACGCCTCGGTTTGGATCGATTTCCACACGTGAAACCTCTCCGGCTTCGATCCTTTCGAGCAAATCGCTGTAGCCAAATGCTTCCGAGTCCGCGGTCTGAGCGATCGCAGGGGGGGAGAAGGTCAGCCCCTGCAGCAGCATCCATGCGACTGTCACCAACCCTGTCGCTGCAGACGCGCGCTGGGATGTTCTGGGGGGGGAAATGCGTTTTCTCAGTTGCGTCATAACGTTATCTTCATCAAACCATCGGACTTGTTTCTGGCTTTAGCCTCAGCCTTCCGCCTCGGGGGACGGTCGCCCTAATGCTAGTGTAGCTTTCCTGTCTTCAAGGAGGCTTGGTTTCGGCTGAGAAGCCAGAAAACTCTTGAGCGGCGATTGAGCGGCGAGTTTTCCTCGGAGTTAGCAGTCTGTCAAGACCAAAAACTAGGGTGAATCCCACAGAAATTGACCCTAATTGTTACCGTGACGCTGCACCAGCGGCGAATTGCCGAGTCCTGCCAAGCGAGTCCTGCCAAGTGAGGATGACCCGGATCAGCGCAGGCGACCCGAACAAGCTACACTAGGGACGACTTTGACCTCAAACATCCAATTTAGTTGGTATGGCCTCCTTTCTGCTTGAAGTCGGCACCGAAGAACTGCCCGCCAGTTTTATAGACAGCGCTTTTAGTCAGTGGCGATCGCGAATTCCGGCTAGCCTGGCAGACGCCGCCCTGACCTATGGCGCGGTTTCGGTTTATGGCACGCCGCGTCGCCTCGCGGTGCTGATTACAGGACTGCCCGATCGCCAGCCCGATCGCCAGGAAGAAGTAAAAGGTCCACCCGCCCAAGCTGCCTTTAAAGACGGCAAGCCCACCAAAGCTGCCGAGGGCTTTGCCCGCTCCCGTGGCGTACGGGTGACTGACTTTGAGATTCGCCCCACCGATAAGGGCGAGTTTGTGTTCGTCACCCAGCATATCCCAGGACGCCCCACCGCTGAGCTACTGACGGAACTGGTGCCCCAGTGGATAACGGGGCTGGAAGGGAAGCGGTTTATGCGCTGGGGTGACGGCGACCTGCGATTTCCGCGCCCCATCCGCTGGCTGGTGACCCTGCTCGACGCAACCGTCCTGCCGATCACGCTGGAAAACGGTTCGATTACCTGTCAGAGCGATCGCATTTCTTACGGGCATCGGGTGCTCTGTCCCGGGGCCGTCACGATTCCGTCGGCGTCAGATTACCTCAGCACCATGCAGACAGTCTTTGTAGAGGTCGATCCCGCCCAACGGCAGCAGCTCATCCAAGCGCAGGCGCAGACGGCAGCGGCATCTGCTGGCGGTAAGGCGCTCATCTCTGACGCGCTGCTTCAGGAAGTAGTGAACCTGGTGGAGTATCCCACGGCGGTGGTGGGGCGGTTTGACCCAGAGTTTCTCGATATCCCTGCTGAGGTAACCGTCACGGAAATGGAAAGCCACCAGCGCTACTTCCCGGTGCTGCGCGAGGATTTTTCCCAGGCTGGCACTGCAACTGTTTCGCCCCTGCTGCCCTGTTTCATTACAGTCTCTAACGGCGATCCGGCCAGGTCCGACATCATCGCGGCGGGCAACGAGCGGGTGATTCGGGCGCGGCTGTCGGACGGCAAATTTTTCTGGGACACTGACCGCAAGCAGCCCCTAGAGGACTACGTTCCCCAGTTGGCAACGGTGACGTTTCAGCAAGACCTAGGCTCGATGCGGCAAAAGGTCGATCGAATTATTCACATCGTTGACCTGATTGGGGCGCAGTTGGGGGTCAATAAAACGGAGCGATCGCACCTGCAGCGGGCCGCGTTTCTGTGCAAAGCCGATCTGGTGACCCAGATGGTAGGCGAGTTTCCCGAACTTCAGGGGGTGATGGGTCAGAAATACGCGCTGGCCAGTGGTGAACCCCAGACCGTCGCCGACGCGATTTTTGAGCACTATTTGCCTAGGGGAGCTGATGATGACCTGCCCAAAACCCTAGCCGGTCAGGTGTTGGGGCTGAGCGATCGCCTCGATACCCTAGTCAGCATCTTTAGCCTGGGAATGATTCCCTCCGGTTCTTCCGATCCGTTTGCCCTGCGCCGCGCTGCCACAGCCGTGGTCAACATTACCTGGGCTGGGGATTTGAACATCGATCTGCACGAATTGCTCATTCAAATCATTGCCAGCTTCACCACTCAGTACTCCGTTAAGAACGGCGATGCCGCCACCCTCCAGCATCAGCTTGAGGACTTTTTCCTGCAGCGGCTTCGCACCTTGCTGCAAGAGGAGCGGGGCATTGACTACGACCTGGTTAATGCCGTTCTGGGCGAGGCAGGCCCTGATTCTGCTGACCCCGAATATACCGAGCGAGCGCTGAAAGATTTGCTGGACGTGCGCGATCGCGCCCAGTTCCTCCAGGCCATCCGCCAGGACGGCACCCTAGACGGCATCTACGAAACCATTAACCGCGCTGCTCGCCTAGCCAAGCAGGGAGAACTGGGGACTGCCCCCCTCGACCCCCAGCAGCTTGTTGACCCCAAGCAGTTCCAGCAGTCGTCTGAGCAGGCTTTTTACGAAGCGTTGGTGAAGCTAGTGCCCCAAACGGAGGCAGCCCAGCGCGATCGCGACTATCGGACCCTGGTTGCTGCTCTGACGGAAATTGCCCCAATCGTCAGCAACTTCTTCGACGGCCCCGACAGCGTATTGGTCATGGCTAAGGATCTGGCAGTGCGGCGCAATCGCCTGAACCTACTGGGGCTGTTACGCAACCACGCCCGGATGCTGGCTGACTTTGGAGCCATTGTGAAACAGTAGCGATATAGCATTACGCTTTCGTGTTAGGACGCTCAAGAGGTGTGGAACCCCGGCGTCCCGGGGGGTCCACACTCAAACCCTAGCCCGTAGGGCTATATCAAGCAGGAGCGATCGCCCCTTTTCCTTTTACAAACAAAGCCAGAGATGGGCATAATCCCCACCTCTGGCTTCATTGGCCTATTTGATCTAGTTGCTCGTGGGCGTTCCATTTGCCTGGAAGCACCCCATTCGTTTGACTTCAACCCTAGCCCGGTTCAAAATTTCGCTGAAGCCGCTCGTTTGCAGATTACAGCGCAGCGCGGCGACGCTTGATGACCATTGCGCCCGCAATCACGCCTAGGCCAGCCATAGCAAACGGTTCAGGCACAGATTCCCGGTCGGGAGCAGACTGATCCTTGAGGCCGATGAGCTTCCAGTCAGGGCCATTGAAGTTGGAGCGGCTGATGACGCGGACGCCGTAGATGAAGTTGGTGGTGTTACCAGCGTCATCCAGCAGACCAAAGTCTGCCAGGCTGAGTCCGCGGGAGCCAACGTTCTGCGTAGAACCAATTTCCTGCGTATCAATCTGGTATCCGGCGGCGTCCCACATGTCTTTGGAGACTGTCAGCTCGCTACCAATCAGCCCTCCAGATGCGTCCAGAGCTTGCAGCGCTAGGTCGCTGTTGCCAAATGTGTTGCCGCTTCCACCCCGCTCCCACACCAGCACTTTGTCTACAGCGCTGCTGAAGGTGAGGTCAAAATCAAAGTTGCCTTCTCTTTCGGTATCGATGATGTGGTTGAGGTTGAGGTTGGTCATCACGTTAGCCACAACGTCGTTGTCAACGCCAACTGCAAGATTTTCCTGTTTTTCGTATATGCTTCCATCGACCAGGTCACCAATATCGGCGCTGCCTGCACCAGAATTACCGCCGTCATGCTCATCATTAGAAATGATGACAGCCCGATTGACCCTGACGAAGTCGTTGCGGGTCACCCCGTCAATGGTGACGGAATCGAGCATGATGTCGCGCTTGTAGTAGTCATCTACCAGTTCACCATTGGCTTCTTCTTCGCCCGTAAAGTTAGTCTTGAACGAAAAGCCCGTTACCGCTTGAACAGGGGCCGCCATAGCCAACAGGCATCCGGTCGCAATCATTCCTGTCCAAATTAGAGAGTTTTGAATCCTCATTGCTCGCCTCATTTTTTGACTCTAGAAGTTTTAGCTACTGAATTCCAATCGCCTAGCTGCAATTGCTTGAGCACATCTGTGTTAAAAAAAGCACGGTCAACACGATGTGGCAGACGGATGCTCCCATTTCTTGACACAGTCTCTTTAAGCGTCTTGTAGCTATCCTACCCGCATTCAAAGAGAGGACCATTTAGTTTGAGCAAGCCTTTTGGACTCTTTAAAAGTCACCTTTCATCACCGTATTTATACTGAAGCAACCTAACTGAGTGAGCGGGTTTATCTGCCCCGATGAAGCTAACTGCTTCCGTAAATTAACGGTCAAGGGCGATACCGACGTGCCATTTTTAGGGAGTAGTCAGGAGCAGAGAGACCTCCAACTGCTGAGTTTCCGTTGCTCCGATTGGTAGCCAGGAGACCGTTTGAATCTCGAACGTTGCCAGGTTTGTCGGCACTTCAAAGCCACTGCGAAACGGTACCGTCTCTCCTGGGGCGAGATCGGAAAACGTCAGCACTCCCTGCCCTTGCAGACTGCCATCGTCGTTAGACGAGTTGGCTGGCGTGACCGTGTTGGCAACGTCGTCAGCAGTGGCATCGGCTGGAGCTGCCTCGCTGGTCGGTAAATCTGCCGATTCTGGAGTCGGTTCTGCTGATTCTGGGGCCGATTGGACCATAGCATTATCTGCGATCGCTCCCTGATAGCTGACGAAGACGCTAGCAATGGTTTGGTCCGTATTGTTGGTGATGCAGCCAATCACCTGCTGCGCCGCCTGACTGGCTTCAAACCGCACATTGGAGAGTTCTAGGGGCAGGGAGGAATCGCCGGGAGCGGTTGGACAGGTCTCATCGGCCACCGTAATTACCGTTGAGGGTAAGGAAGCGGTGACAACCTCAGGGAGGTTGGCGGCTTGTTGTTCAGCAGCAGTGAGGCTGCTCTCGTACTGGGAGAGCTGGGCCTCAACTGCGTCATAGTCTGACGCCGATTCAGGAACTTGCTGGAGTAGGGCGATCGCCTGCTGCCACTGACTCACGACCAGGTTCCAATCGTCTGCTGACTGGGCCGTTTGAGCCAGAGCTGCCGCACTGGTTGCTTTTTCAGTCGATGCTTCTACCAGGGCCACTACTTCTTCATCCGTTAAAGCCACGGCAGTAGAGTCGTCAGTCTCTGCCATGTTGGCCGAATTCTCGGAGACGGGAGCGGATGGCTGCGTCGGGACGGCAGCCCCCGGCTCACCGACGGGAATAGGGGTTGTGAGGTAAGACCAGAGGGAATAGCCAATCAGTCCAAAGATCCATCCCGCCGTAAGAAGCGACACGGCGGCAAACAGAATTGGGTTTGCGGACTTACCGTAGGCATCTCGGGAGTAGATACCTGGATAGCTGGGCGTGTTGAGGTGAACAATATCTCCCCGTGGGGAAGCCGGTTGATTGGCCGCAGCCTCGCTGGCATCGCTGTCCTGGAGATAGGATTCCTCCTGGGAATTGCCCGCTGCTGTATCGGACGCAAAATCGTAGACAGGTTCACTCGTATCAGGGCCGGCAGCGTCGGGATTGTCCCAGTCCTCAACCACGTATTCTGAATCGGCATGGGGTTCGGTTTGGGATTGGGAGATGGCGTCAGCGGTAGCCTGGGGATCTTCGGCTAGGTCGGGGATGGCGTCGATCGAATCAAACTGATCCGTGAAGCGGTCAGCATGGTCAAGACTCGGCGGCGGCGGCGGGACCGACTTGCTTCTTACCGCGTCGGCTGGGGCAGCATTGGCCGCTTCGTGACCGGGTTGAATCGTGGTAGGTTGGCCAGACTGAAGCCGGGTTTTGGGAGGAGGCGGTGCTGGGGGACGGGTCTGCCCAGATTGCTTGGCGGTGACTTGCGGTGGCGGTGGAGCAGGACGGGGTGGCGGTGGGGGAGCGGTTGGAGCAGCGGCAGCCCTCTCACCATGACCAAGGTGAAGGGTTTGGCTCCAGGCAGGGTGGGGCTGACCAGTCTGTTGTCCTAAAACTTCAACCGAGTGAACGGACTCTAGTCCCAGGTTGCGCAGGCCATCCCGGACAAAGGCGGTTAAAACTTGGGGATTGACGGTTTGATCAGACTCCAGCAGAATCTGGAGGCGATCGCCCTGTCGAGTGACGTGAGCCTCAATTCCTTTGGGCTGTAGGGAGCGGTTCATTAGTGACGCGATCGCATCAGGGTTACCCCGTTTTGCAAGGGCCAATAGGCTGGGCTGGGTCATCGGTATTTGCCTCCGCTATCTCACCAGGGGTCGCTGGAAGAGCCAATGGTCTATGCCAATCTTACCCAGATTGGGATTATAAATTTGCCATGAAGGGGGAGTCGTCAGAACTTGCTTAGTTTTGCTTTACAATCAGTGGCATCAGAGTTAAATCCCGCGGTAAGTGCCGAAGCACGATTGATTACATTTGTAGGGGTGTACGGTAGGGGTGTACGTCCTCGCTAAGGGCGCATACCCCCCCTGAAATAATTTTGTCTAACTGCTTACCAGCGCCTCACCTCGCCGACCGATTGCCCGTTGACCTTTCGCCCAACTACTTTCTAGCGTGCCTAACCCATGAGTATTGGATATGTCGCCCTCGTCCTTCACGCCCACCTGCCCTTCGTGCGTCATCCTGAAAGCGACTACGTGCTGGAGGAAGAGTGGCTGTATGAAGCTATTACCGAAACCTATGTACCGCTGCTGCTGGTTTTTGAGGGGCTGAAGCGAGACGGCATTGACTTTAAGATCACCATGAGCATGACGCCTCCCCTGGTGTCGATGCTGCGGGATCCGCTGCTGCAGGATCGCTACGACGAGCATTTGGCCAAGCTGGAGGAGTTGGCCGAGCTGGAGGTGGAGCGCAATGCCCACAATGGCCACATTCGCTATCTGGCTGAGCATTACGCCAGCGAGTTCAACCAGGTGCGGGATGTTTGGGAACGGTGCGATCGCGACCTGATTTCAGCCTTCAGGCAGTTCCTCGACAGCGGTAATCTGGAAATCATCACCTGCGGGGCCACCCACGGCTACCTGCCGCTGATGAAAATGTATCCCCAGGCGGTGTGGGCACAGCTTGAGGTGGCCTACCAGCACTATGAAGAGAATTTTGGCCGCCCCCCCAAGGGCATCTGGCTACCAGAGTGCGCCTATTACGAAGGGCTGGAGCGGATGCTGGCCGATGTGGGCCTGCGCTACTTCTTGACCGATGGCCACGGTATTCTCTATGCCCGACCCCGGCCCCGTTTCGGCACCTATGCTCCCATCTTTACTGAAACGGGCGTAGCAGCTTTTGGGCGGGACCATGAATCATCTCAACAGGTGTGGTCCTCGGAGGTCGGTTATCCCGGTGCGCCGGAATACCGGGAATTCTACCGCGATCTGGGCTGGGATGCGGAGTATGAATACATCAAGCCTTATATCATGCCCAACGGTCAGCGGAAGAATACGGGCATCAAATACCACAAAATTACGGGCAAAGGGCTGGGCTTGAGCGACAAGACCTGGTACGACCCTTACTGGGCGCGGGAAAAGGCGGCTGAACATGCAGGCAATTTCATGTTCAATCGGGAGAAGCAGATTGCCCACCTGCACGACATCATGCAGCGTCAGCCCATCGTCGTGTCGCCCTATGACGCCGAGCTGTTTGGCCACTGGTGGTATGAAGGGCCGTGGTTTATCGACTATTTCTTCCGCAAGTCCTGGTATGACCAGGGCACCTATACCCTGACGCATCTGGCCGACTACCTCAAGGAAAATCCGAATCAGCAGGTGTGTCGTCCGTCCCAGTCAAGCTGGGGCTACAAAGGGTTCCACGAGTACTGGCTCAACGAGACCAACTCCTGGATCTACCCCCATCTCCATAAAGCGGCTGAGCGCATGATTGATTTATCTAAGCGAGAGCCCCAGGATGAACTGGAGTGGCGTGCCCTCAACCAGGCAGCGCGGGAGATCCTGTTGGCCCAATCCTCCGACTGGGCGTTTATTATGCGAACGGGAACAATGGTTCCTTATGCGGTGCGACGGACGCGATCGCACCTGATGCGGTTCAACAAGCTGCGGGACGATATTCTCCAAGGCAAGATCGACTCGGGCTGGCTGCAAAAAGTCGAAGCGATCGACAACATCTTTCCCAATATCAACTACAGGGCCTATCGACCTCTGTAGCAATTTCCGCGTAGGGGCAAATGCATGTGCCCCTACCAGATCCTGCATTACACCGACTTGTGTGCAATCCAGTATTTGCTCATGAAGTGGACCTCGATTTCCACCGAATCGAATCCAGCTTCTTGCAGCCGCGTGGTCATGTCGTCATCAATGTAGTTGCGGTAGAACGGCTCATGGAACATGGCCGGAAAGTTCTCCATGGCGGGTAGCAGCTCTGGAGAATCGCTGATCTGGATGGAGTCGCAGATCACAAAGACGCCGCCCGGACAAGTGACGCGATAAGCCTCATTGATCACCTTCTGGCGCACCGGGGCGGGCAGCTCGTGGAACAAGAAGACGCAGGTGATACCGTGGAAGTAGCCATCGACATAGGGGAGAGCTTCTGCGTTGGCCTGCACCAGTTGGGGCAGTTCCCCAGGAATTTCTGACAGCAGCTGGTTCGCCTTCCGCAAATAGGCGGGGGACAAATCAGTGCCATAGAGAGATACGTCGGAGAGCGCGCCCCGAATGAGTTTGAGGGTGCGCCCGGTGCCGCAAGCGATGTCTAAGACTCGGGTTTGAGGCTGGTTGGAGAAGTTGGTGGTGGCGAGCGATCGCTTGAGCGGAGCTAAAATCCGGCGGCGCATCGCGTCGGCAGAGCCGTTAAACAGGATTTCCACCTGGAGGTCATAGAGGTTGGCAGACCAGTCGCTCAGGTAGCCATCGGTCTGGTGATGGAACGTTTGCAGATAGTACTGGGGATAGTCTTCCTTGCGGATATCGGCAGGCAAATCTTTATACCGCTTGCTGTTGGCCCGATCCCAAATCTGCGGCAAATCGGCCCACACCATCGGGTAGAACCGCACGAAGTCCATCCAGGGGTTATCGAACAACAGCTCGGTTGGATAAACGCCTGCCTCAGCATCCTGCCAGTCTACCTCCATCAAGTCGTTCATCCGCTTCTGGATGGTGAACAACAGCTCCGGGGAGAGGGGCACTCCCATCGGTTCCCGAGGAGGCGCAACTAGGGTGAGCAGCTGAGAACTCAGCGTCTTGTGAGCCAGACCAAAATAGCTTTTACTTTGCTGAAGGGTTTGGTATGCAAGCTTTGTCAGGGGCGTAGCCATAGGCGTCGTTGGATCAATCGTGAATGTGAAAACTCGTATCAGTTGTTGGAACTCGCATAATTTGCGAGGGATAAGCTCAATTGCTCCCGCCATTATTGTAAACAACTGTAACAGATCGGTCCTCATTTTTCCGCCAGAGGGGATAGAGACGACCGCTAAAGGGTAGAAGGGGGAACACTATCTGCTACAAATATGCGTCAGCTCTAGCCGCAGTTTAGGCTTGAACTTGGATCTGGAAGCAGATTCGAGGGCGTAAAATTGATCCGCTAGAGTTGCAACGACGGACACGCTTCTGGGAGAGTAATGCGTTGATTAAAAACCTGATCTTTGGCGGCCTGCTGGTCTTTGTCCCCGTATCCATCCTGAGTCGCTTTTTGGGCTGGGATGATCTAGTCATTTTCATTACGGCTTGCGTTGCCATCATTCCCCTCGCCGCCTGGATGGGCACCGCAACCGAGGAAATTGCGCTGGTGACGGGTCCCACTCTGGGCGGATTAATGAATGCCACTTTTGGTAATGCGACGGAACTGATCATCGCTATTGTAGCCCTGCGGGCCGGTTTCGTTGGCGTCGTGAAAGCCAGCCTTACCGGATCGATTATTGGTAACCTGCTGCTGGTCATGGGGCTTTCCATGCTGCTAGGTGGCCTGCGGTTCAAAGAACAAACCTTCCAGCCAGTGGTAGCTCGGATCAACGCCTCCTCGATGAACCTGGCCGTAATCGCCATTTTGCTGCCGACAGCAGTTGACTTCACTTCTGGGGGGATTGAGCAGTCTGCCATTCAGAAGCTTTCGGCAGCGGTGGCGATCGTCCTGATCCTCGTTTACGCACTGACGCTGCTGTTCTCAATGAAAACTCACAGCTACTTATGCGAAGTGAGCGAAGCTGAATATACCCCCGAGCATCAAGACGAATCCCATGAAACGCACCAGCCCAACCTCTGGCTCTGGTCAGGAGTGCTGCTGGTGGCCACGGTGCTAGTGGCAGTCGAGTCGGAATTCTTGGTTGGTTCCCTAGAATCTGCAACCGAAGAATTGGGGCTAACTCGGCTGTTTACCGGAGTCATTTTGCTGCCCATCATTGGCAATGCTGCTGAGCATGCCACCGCTGTCACCGTTGCCGTTAAAGACAAAATGGACCTGTCCATTTCAGTGGCAGTCGGCTCCACGCTGCAGATTGCGCTGTTCGTAGCCCCTCTGCTTGTTCTGATCGGGTGGATTATTGGTCAGCCCATGGATCTGGACTTTAATCCCTTCGAGCTGGTAGCGGTGACGGTGGCCGTTTTAATTGCCAACTCGGTAAGCTCCGATGGGAAATCCAACTGGCTGGAGGGAGCCCTGCTGCTGGCGACCTATACCGTAATTGGCCTGGCCTTTTTCTTCCATCCCGAAATTGCTGGTCTGACGGCCTCTTAGGCCAATCCGTTTAACCAGGTGGGCAACGCCCGCCTAAGCCCTACAGGCCAGACAGAGCAAATGGTGGGCACTGCCCACCCTACGGTTCTGCTTGTCGTATAAAAACACACTGTCGAAAATGGGCGATCGCCCAAAACAATGACAGAGGGTAGTTATAGCCATCTTTTGAAGGAAGTCATGAATAATCCAGGCTAGGGCGCACCCCACCATAGCTACGTTTATTTATGACCACCTACTTATGAAGCAATGACCGCTCAGCCTGGAGCTGAGCGGCGTCTTTTCGCCTGGTTAGGCTTGCTCCCACATTTGGCGAATCTGGTTGTCAGACAGAAAGCTGCTGATTTCGGATATCCGCTCTGCGGGCAAATCTTCCTTAGTAGCCGAGAAAACGGCCCGAGTGACCTCTTCTGGTGCGATGCCTGCGGGAAGTGCCCCTTCCTGCTTGAGCCGGAGCATGAATGTTCCATAGCTGATGCCGAGTTGCCGGAGCGGACTGACCCGACTAAAGAAGGCCACCATAACGTTGGGATCGCCCCACAGGTCGCCGACATTCACACTGTCGGTATCTTTAGCACTTTCCTTCAGCTCGGCTTCCAGCTTGTCCACCTCCTGGGTCGGCATCATGTCTCGCAGGAGCCGAAACACGACTTTTGAGGCGACCTGAGCATCGTTAGTCGTGCTCAGCTCACACCGATCGATCACCCGCTGAAGAAACGGCTTTTGTTCTACTGCGCTTTGGTCAGCCATAAACGTCCTCTGAATTCTGCACGGAGGAGCGATCGCCCTTATTGCAAGCCAGCCCATCTGGGCAGAGCCAGACGCGAGCCCCTCCGATCTCACCATAAGCAGATAGCGCGACGGGTGCGTCGATCTATTGAGGGAATCTGGTAGCTCTGGCAGGGAAGCTGCAGCGGGCAGAACCTATCCTATGGTTGGGGCGATCGCTCTTCCCAGGCCCGCATCTTGCCGGGGTTCAGCAGCCCGTAGGGATCGACCTGTTCCTTGAACTGGAGCTGGACGGGATCGATGGTCTTACGGCCCCCGTCTTCGAGAATGTAGGTGTGGGGGTTGGCGATGAAGGCTCCTTTTTCCTCGTGGTAGCGAATGATCTCGTTCAGCCGTTCGGCGGTGGTAAAGCGCACCAGCTGGAGCGCCGCAGGAATCACGGAGCCGTTCACCCGCAGGAATTCCAGGTGCATCATTACCTCGTCGCCAAAATGATGGTACAGGTGCTCGACTAGGGCTAGGGGGCGATCGCCCAAAAACAGGGTTTGCAGGTAGGTGAGGGACGGATCGGCACTGCGGGCGTGGAGGGTCGTGTGGTTCCAGGTGTACTCCAGCAGCAGGGTACCCATGCCCAAATCGAGGGATGGCTTTTCAATCGTGACAGTGCCGCCAAACTCGAGGATTAGGTCCTGCTGCGGCTCTCAGCAGCATTCAGACACCATGAGTAAGGCGAAGTGCCTGTATA
>JBHJGR010000132.1:0-19088 GCA_050331615.1 Elainellaceae cyanobacterium | reverse complement strand
ATCAAATCCTGCGTCTCCGGCTTCTTTGGCAGCATCGACAAGATTGAGGCGAGAGACGGTGCCAAATTCAGGGCCGATGAAGATGCCAGCTCGCTTCTGGGTGTCGCTGTCGCCCTCTGTATAGGTGCCTTCGGCACAGATATACTCCCCCGGCCACCCGGTGAGGCTGCTGAAGGTGATTTTGTCTTCTTTGTGGGGCTGCTGGACGCCAGAGACTTTCAGGGTTTCGAGGATAACGTTGGCAAAGTCGTTAGTGGTGGATAGTGATGAGTGGCTAGTGGTTAGTGGGTCTTGCTTGCCATCCACTAACCACTGACCACTATCCACTAATTCGTCGTTTTCATCGACGGCGAGGACGCGGTGGGGCGAGAGGCTTTCGACGGTGAAGGGACCCGCGACCCGGACGATCGCTTTGTCTTCGTAGGGTTTGTCGTAGAGGAATTCCTGGTCGGCACTGGCGGCGATGGAGGCATCGATCTCCTTCTGGCGGGCAATGCGGGCTTTCCAGAAGGCAGTGTGGGGTGAGTGAGTGGTTTGTGGCCAGTGGCTAGGGATATCGCGGGGCACTTCCCACTCCAGCAGGGCGTTGGCGGGGGCGTCTTCTCCAGAGCGCCGTTTAGCTATGCCGTTAACGGTAGCAGTAGTTTTCAAGAGATAACGCATACCTTTAGCCACAAAATTTTTGATTATGCCATTTAATATATTGCTGTGAAGGTAAATTCTCTGGATGGTTGGGCAAAACCGCTAAATCTTTACCATGAAGTTTGTAATAGTCCTTTCCATTCTCATATTCTTCATGAATACGTTTACTAACTTCAATCTTTAACTCAGGGGTGACAGTTATATAGTGCCGGTCAAATAACCTGTGTAAGTCTGCACGTAAAAGCAAGCCATTACAAGTCGCGTGAGGCCCTGATTCTGAATATGCTTGAATATGAGCTGCTTCTAAAACAGGTAAAGTTTTCTCGCCAGTCATAGCACAGCGTCTACCATAAGCATTTGTCACCAAAACTCTAAAAGAACCTTGTCCAATTCGAGCACGAGTTAAATATTCAGCCCCATATCGGTTAGCTAAAGATTCTCCGGTTTTCGGCGAAGAAGTAGTTTCTGACGTTGCTCCTCTACGATTCTTCATACGCAGCTGAACATCATTGAAAAGTTTTGCGCCTAATTCCTTTTTAGTGTTGTACATCTTGCCTCGGACAATGTTTAGCTTCCAATCTTCTGGAATTGGAATCCAATCCTCACGATCAAAGAAAAATGGTTGAGCCAGAATACTACAACCAATTTCAGGATCAATTCCGCGAAATCGCCCGTGGGATTCTCGGTAATTTAAGATGATATTCCGAAAGTCAGAATAGTTAGATACGCCATTCTTTTCTCCAAAAGTTTCCCAGGCTATTGAAATAGGCAAATTAGTGTATGTTACAAAATATCCTCCTCCGGCGATATAATTTAGAGGACTGTGTAATTTGAAGAGAAATAATTCAATTTGCTTTTTAAACGGAGGAGTACCACTAGGTTGCCAAAAATTAACTTCGTCAGGCTGAAGATTGGCTAGAAACTCATACCATTTGTTATCTGTTACCCCAACCCAAAACTCCATGGCTATTCCTCAGATAAACGCAGTACAAAAGGAAAGTCAAGCAACTAAAACTTATCCAACTCTCCAGTAAGCATCGTGCTGGTAAAACTCCGTGCCCTTCGCCTCATCGGGGATGCCGTTGAAATCTGCAAATAGGTCAAGCTCAAGTTGTGTGGATTGTGATTGGTGGTTAGTGGCTTGTCCAGCCGCCTTACCAGCCACTAACCACCGATCACTATTCACCAAGTCATCGATGATGACCTTTGGATGCACCTTCTCCTGGATGTAGAGCGGCGGCGCATTCACCACCAGGTCTGACCAGTCTTGTTCATCCTTACCTCGCCACACCAACTGCGGGTCGAGGTCGCGGTTGCGGCGCTCATAAGCCACGCGAATGGGGCTTTTCTCATCCTCCGCCATCACCGACTGGTATTCGGCAGTGGGGATGTTCTTGCGAGTCGCGTCGTCGTGTTTGAGGGATTCGACCTTTTTGGAGGAACTGGAGGACTTGCGAGGAGACATAAGAGGGAGTGGATGGGTGGTTGAGTGGATTGGTGGGTCAGAGGGTGAGTGGGCGGGTAGGGTTAGGAGAGCGGCGGGGGTTCTTGGGCTTGATTTTTGAGGAGTTCGATGAGTTGGGGGGCAAGGTATAAGCCAGCCTCTCGGATGCGGTCTAGGCGATCGCTGACGGACGGAATTAAGCCTCTTTGTTTGGCTAAGACGATGGCTCTGCCGGTGCCCAGGGTGGGGATGCCAACGCTTTTGGCACAGCGACGAGCAGCGCGATCGTCAATCATGGCGACATAGCCTGGGTTAGCAATGACATGGCTAATCACGCTGGTTTCTCCTGAGCCTAAGTCCCAGGCGGCGATCGTGAGATTGATTTCGACGGGCTGTGGTTTGAGCCATGTGGTTTGAGGCACCCTTTCAGCCGCGCGATCGGTTTTGCTTTGAGTCACTTCTGCCATCACTGCATCCGGCACGACAATGTCTGAAAATAGCTGGGGCAACAAATCATCCTGGTGACTATTGAACAGGACAATTAAGGGAGACGCATTGATCACAACTCGGTCAACAAACATCCTGCATTTCCTCAGCCAGTTCTTCGGCGGAATATTGCAACACTGAGACCTGGTATCGAGCTAGCGCCTGAATGAAGTCACTACGGCTAAGACCAGCGATTTCGGCAGCTTTACCTTGAGAGACTTCGCCGAGCTCGTACCACTTAGCCGCTGCGGCAATCCGCATTTCCTGAACAAACTCAGGGGGAGCTTTGCGTAGGGCGGAGAAAACACTTTCAGGTAGGTCGATGGTGATGTTCATTTTGGGTGAGTGGGTGGTGGGTGGTTGAGGTGGATGGTGGGTGGTGACTAGTCACTAATCACTAATCACCAAAAACAGCTTCGTAAAGGTCAGCGAGAGAAATCGTGACACCTACTGACTGGAGTTCAAACGATTCGCTGAGGTCGTGATACTCCGTGAAGAGCCATTTGTTTTCGGCTTGTTTGATATATTGCTCGACGTGGGGCTTCTCCTGGGCGATGAGGAGGTATTCCTGAAACGTTGAGATTGAGCGATAGGCTTCGAACTTATTGCCACGGTCATATTTTTCGGTGGAGTCGGACAATACCTCTGCGATAAAAGTTGGGTTCATGACCGTGTCTTTGCGTCCTGGCTTTAGCTCTGGGGGGCGCGGCGTTACCATCACATCGGGATAGGTGTATTGGTCGAGGTCTGGAATCCAGAGGCGCTGATCGGTCACAAAAATGCTGTAGGGCTGCTGCCGCAAAGCAGATTTTAATAAGAAAATCAGCGTGGCGGTGATTTCGTTATGAGCCGGGGTGCCTCCGGTCATGGGAATGACTTCTCCATTGCGGTATTCATTGCGAATCTCAGACTCCACTTCCAGAGCCAGATATTCCTCGGCGGTATAGGTTTTTGTGGGATCAATGGTAATGGTCATGGTAAGGGGCAAGGGTAAAGGGCAAAGGGTGAAGGGCAATAATCACCAGTCACTAAACACTAAACACTAAACACTAATTCCCGCAATGCCGTCTCATAGGCATCGGCTGTGCTGTGGAGCCAATCTGCCAGGTCATCTTCAGTACCGACAGGTGGGGCTCTCGGAAGGTTGCCGCAATCCACACCACCGTATGGGCATTCAGCCCTGCCAGGTAGGTCATGATCTGCCCCAGGTGGATATGGTCGCTGCCCTCAAGCTGGTTTTCGATCAGCACCAGAGAGCCATCCTGGGCATTTCGCGCCAGAATGTCAGCGGAGAAGGTTTCGACCGCAACCTCCTGCCCCTCCAGTTCCAGGGGAATCCCAATTTTTGCCGCCAGCTCATCAAGATGCGTCGCCAGCCAGGGGGTGAAGCTGTGGGCTTCGTGGTTCCACGCTTTGCGCAGGTTGACCTCGACCAGTGATCCCAAGGATGGAATCGTCATGAGGCCACCTCCATCGGTTGAGGGGCGATCGCCCGCTCGACCATTTCCTGAAACTCTGCTTCCATCACGGCTTCAAAGTCTGCCTGAATCTGATAAACCTCCCGAAACTCGGCAAAAGCCCAGCGGCCATAGGTGCCCAGATTGTTCACTCCAGGAATCCAATAGGTATTCATAGTCATTTTTTTTACTTTCGCATCTTCACCGCGATAGCCCTTAATCTCCACCACCAGATTCAGCAGATCATCGGAGCCATGACCGTCATCCACCTTCACAATGAAGTCGGGCAAATATTTGCGCTGGGTAGCCCCGTGCAGATACGGCACCTCAAAGCCCAAGCCCTGATTTTTGACGTAGCTTCTAACGCGAGGATGCCGTTCAGCAACTCGGCAAAACTCCGCCTCCCAATCGCTGTCGCACACGACCCAATTCACCTGGCTGTAACGCTGATCTGTCTGCCACAGCGTCTGCTTCGAGGTGTTGAAATTGACGTGGCGAGTGCTGCCCAAAGGGTTATAGGCATCTAAAATCGCCTTGATGGGTTCTTCGTGTATTGTGGCGTCAGTGATGGCAGACTTGATGCGATCGCAGGCCATATCAGCAATTTCTCGATACATCAACTGCGCCGGAAACGTATCGCCCTTACAGACCAAACACTGCTTCATCCACTGCTTAGCGAGCCGCTTCAGTTGACCAAATAGATTGATTTTGGGATCTTCTCCTGGATCGCGATACTTGTTAAAAATCAGATGGCGGGTGAGTTCATAGAGCACAGTGGACTGGCGTACCTCTGCCAGATGCTTCACATTCATGTCCACCGCTTCGCCGATAATGCCGGAGTTCTGAGTTTGGGTCGCGCCAACCAGAGTTGGGGTTAGCTCTAGCACTGAATCCTCGGTAAACTTGGCCTCCAGGCGCGTATCAGGCAGATCCACCCGATAGCCATCAACTCTGGGGAAAGTAATTTCTAGATGGTCGCGTTCTGGTCGCACGGCCTTGACATTCACCGTCCGCTTCGGCGGCTTCTGCTTCACCACCACCGGCTTTGCCGTGAAGTCAAAGGGAATGCCGAAGACATCGGCATACTCCACATTAAACAAGCCTTCCTCATTCAGGTCATAGGAGTAGCGGCGCAAGGCTCGACCGATCACCTGCTCACAGAGTAGCTGAGTGCCAAAGGCTCTGACTCCCAGAACGTGACTAACTGTATTGCAATTGCCCAGGATAACGATCTTACCGCGTCTACGGGTAACGATTGTTGAGTTTTGATTGCGAATACACCAGACCAATTCACCTGGTTCAGGCTTGTCAAGAACAATCTTGGAAGCGCGGTAATCATTGGGATCACTGGTTATCCACTGAGCCTCCCGAACACTGACTCGATAGACAACTTTGCCTTTGACCGTCGTGCATTCGGAATAACTCGCCGAGAAACCACGAGCGATCGCCATCTGAGTGTAAGCATCTACCTGCGATTTTTCACAACACCAGAGCCACCCTGATTTGTCGTCAATCTGTTCACCGTCACCTTTCAGCAGTTCTTGCCAAAAAACCTCAAACTGCCGACAGGTCATCTGATGCAGAATAGGGGCAACAGCTTTATCAAGATAGTCACGGTACTGATACCAGCCGTTACGAGCTTTTTGCCCCTGACCTGTTCCTTTGGGAATCGTGAACCGATAGTAGGGCTTGCTATTAGGAAGACTATTTTGGCTAGGTGCAATCACTTGCTCTGTGTAATCTAGCCCAATATGGTTTAACAAAGCTCTGATTTCGTGATGATACTCCTTCGATTGGGCGATCACAACGCCGTTGCTCGCAAAACCTCCATCCGTCATAAACCAGGCAACCAGACGAATCTCCTCATCACTCAGAGTTAATCCAGGGAATGAATCAGCGGGGTCTGCGGTGAGTGGTAAAGCATAGCTGCTTTTACGCTCATAAAGCTGGTACCCAGTTTTGGTGATGAAGCGATCGCTAAGCCGACCACCTGCCGGTGGATTGCGATACTTGATATGAAATTCATGCCCCTCTGTAACCCGAATATCAAAATGTTGGCTCTCGATTCGCACCATGCATTCGTCGGGACGTACTGGGCGCTCTCCATATTCAAGGACGGGCACAATTTCCAGCTTTCCAGTATCACGATTAAGCGAATATACATCTTCACCGATTGAAATATCTCCGCGTCCAACCCAGCCCCTGGGCGTGAGGATTTCTGTCTCAGCATCGAGGCAATCCCAGCCTTCTGTAAGCATGGACACCGAGACGACACAGCGGATCGATTCTCCCAACCGCCCTTGCTTGCCCACGGTGTTCATGACTTCCCGAAGTAGGGCTTCATCGCTAAGGTTTTCGCCGTCCCGAATATCACCACTGCGCTGTACCAGTTCTCGCCGGAAGCGATCGATTTCATCAGAGGCGATCGCCCGGAAGTTCTTGTCCAGGGCATCCCCAGACTCTAACTGCTCACTGTCGATCAACAGGGTGCGGGGACGAGAGAGGCGATCGCCATGCTCGTTATAGTTGCTGAAAAGTTCTAGCTTGCCGGGTCGTCCAGCCGCAAATTCTCCGTCCTCATTGAGCAAATCAAACCCAGCAATGTAGTCGTAGATCACCTTTGAAGTGGCCGTGTTGTTGCACACCACAATAAAGACTGGGGGCACTGGAATCTGCTGCTCCTGCCAGATCTCAAAGGTTTGAATGTAATGCCCATAGAGCGCATCCAGGGCCGTCAAGAGTTCCACAGGTAACTTATCGGGGTCAAGCCCCTGAGCCTTGCCCCGTCCCTTTTTGGGCATCCGTTTACCAATGTGTTCCCAAAGGTTGCGGAACTTGGGCATCTCGCCCCCTGGCACGTTGTCAGCCACCGGGACGCGGGGTAGCTTGACGATGCCACACTCGATCGCATCCATCAGGGAAAAGTCGCTCACAGTCCAGGGAAACAGTGTGCCTTCGGCATAGCCTGAGCCGCGTAGGAAGAACGGTGTAGCCGATAGGTCATAGACATTGAGCACGCCTAACTTCCGCTTTACCACTTCGATACCCGAAATCCACAAGCGGGCAGCTTCTGTATTTTTCTTGGCTTCTTCCTTATCGTCGCCCTTGAGGTCGGTTTCCTCGGCATCACCGGGCTTCTCCCGATAGCAGTGGTGGGCCTCGTCGTTAATCACTAACACGTTCTTAGTCAGCCCTGCCATCACCCGCCGGATCATTTCCCCTTCCATCTCCAGGGTGTCTAGCTTGCCATCGCGCCCTTCAATCAAAGCTCGATTACCCTTAGCAACTTGCGTTTTTTCCCGCAGCTTGAAGGCGTGGTAATTGGTGATGACGATCTTGGCCCGCTGCAAGTCCATCAGCATATCGCTGGGTACCAGTTCCCGGCTGGCATAGTAGCTATCAGGGTCATTCGGCTGGAGAACTCGCAGGCGATCGCGGATAGTGATACCCGGCGTCACGATCAAAAAGTCTTTGGTGAATTTATTGCTGCCGGGATGTCTGGCCGCATTCAACGTCTGCCACGCAATTAACATCGCCATGACTGTGGTTTTTCCCGCGCCTGTCGCCAGCTTCAGGCAGATGCGGAATAGCTCAGGGTTGGCCTCCTCATTCACATCCTGGAGGTGCTGAAGGAACCCGACTTCCTTCCGACTCCTCAGCTTAGGCGCAACTTCAGCTAGCCAGATGGCCGTTTCTACTGCTTCCACTTGGCAGAAGAAAGGCCGGATGCCCTGAAACGGATACTGTCGCCAATGCTGAAGGAGCTTTTCGGTAGTGGGAGTGACCTTCCAGGATTTAGGATCGGGCAGATTTCTCCAGTGATTTACTCTGTCCCGAATGCTGTTGATGTAGAGGGATAGGTCATAGGTCTGGGAATCGTCAGAAACACCCTCTGTGTCAAATAGCGCTAGGGTTTGCTGTACGGCTACATGGGCCTGGTTCTGCTTTTTCGGCTTAGGGATCGGTGTGATGAAATCAGCAGCACGACGAGTGGAAATGATGCGATTCGTTGGCTGTCTATTCTCATCTAGTTCCCAATGTTGGTTCGGATAGGCGTAAGGGGAGTTGAGAATTGGCCTTTCGAAAAATTGCTCAGTCATGTTATGCCTAAGGTCTGTAGTCGCACCAAGCAGATACAACAGGTCTTCATAGATCTGCTCTAGTGTGCCCTTATCAACAGGAAAGTTACTGCGTTACTGCGTGAATTTTAATCTTTGTTAACCAGAGAAAAGAAATAAATCTGAAGAATGAGAATAAGCCTTGCGAGTCAGGATACTGATGAGTTAAGCCTTCGACTGCTTTGACCGATGCCTACCCGATCGCTGCATCAGCTTTTCTCTATATTCGGGGGAAAGATACTTCGCCCCCTCCCGCAGCGTCAGCCCAGATACTTGCTGGATATGGGTTTCCAGAAACTCATAGGCCCACTCGGGCTGCTGCTTGGACACCTCCCGCAAGATCCACCCGATCGCCTTGCGGATAAAGAACTCCTTATCACCACCAAGTTCAGCTACAACGCCGCACCGGGAAACCCCAACGCGGGCGGCAACGGGCGCAAAAATATCCTCCGAGCCGTGGACGGTTCCCTGGAGCGGCTGGGAACGGACTATATCGACGTCTACATGCTTGCTGCACACCTGGGACCAGGTGACGCCCGCCGCCGAGGTGATGCGCACCCTGGATGACCTGGTGCGATCGGGCAAAGTGCGCTACGTGGCGCTGTCAGATTCCCCTGCCTGGTATGTGGCCCAGGCCCAAACCCTGGCGAACGAGCGCCATTGGGAACCCATCAGCACCGTGCAGCTCGAATACTCCCTGGTGGAGCGCAACATCGAGTTCGAGTACACCGCCCTGGCCAAGCATCTGGGCACTGGCATCATGGTCTGGTCGCCCCTGGCCAGCGGTCTGCTTTCTGGAAAGTACAGGCCCTCTGAGCAGGGTGGGGAAGGAACGGGACGTCTGGCGATGCTTGCCACGTCTGGCTGTAGCCTCGGTGATTATTGGAGCGACTAAACTGCATCAGCTCCAGGACAATTTCGGTGCCCTGGATTTTGAAATTCCTACTGAGCTGCGGCAGCGCCTGGATGAGGTCAGCCGTCCTGAAGCCCGTTTCCCTTACACCTTCTTTGCGCCTGGCCTTCAGGGCATGATCACCGGTGGTGCAACGGTGGGAGACAAGCCCAGTTCCTACCACCAGCCTGTTTTAGTTGAGGGTGCAGGTAGCGGCGTCACTTCTGACTAAACCTCAACAGGCATCGCCCTTCTACCACTGCCTCTCATCTTTCCCATCAAACTCTTAGGTCAGCCTCAGCTTTGGGTCATGGCTCCTTCAGACTCCCCCGGCACTATAGGAATCAAGCGAGGGAAAACAAACCAAACCCTCAATCCTGAAGATTCACTCGCCAAAGGAGTTTGAACTATGAAACATATCCTCACCGCCGTTGTTTCTGCTGTTGCGATCGCCTCTATTGCTTCCCCCGCTCTCGCCCTCTCTGGCCGCCACGCCGATGAATTTCAGGGTGGCCTGGGTAACAAGCTCAACGAGCGGTTTGAGCAAGAGTTCCGGGAAGGCTTAGACAAACAGCTCCAGGGCCGTCACCGCGATGAATTCGAAGATGGCCTGGGCAACAAGCTCTCCGGTCGTCACGCTGACGAGTTCCAGGACGGTCTGGGCAATAAGCTCTCCGGTCGCCACGCTGATGAATTCCAGGACGGTCTGGGCAATAAGCTCAATGAGCGCTTCGAGCAGGAATTCAAAGATGGCATGGGCAATCAGTAAGCGCCGATGACCACGGATATCCCAACAGACATCACACTGACACGTTCTAGCTTTATCAGCGTTCCTGGGTGAATCGTTCCCCGCCCCGTGCGGGTGGGGGCTTCCTGGGGGCACTGATAAGGCTTTTTGCTTTTTTGAGAGGGGCTGTGGGTTTGAGCAGGAATGAGATTTAGAGTGGATGAAGCAATGCTTGGCAAACTAACGAGGTTCTCAAGTGGCAGTAGAAAAACTAGCGGTTGGTATTCTCATCTTTCCTGAGGTGGAGGTTTTAGATTTTGCCGGGCCTTACGAGGTGTTTTCCCGCACGCGGCTGGTGCCTGGAGTAGAATCGCGCCGTTCGGAGGAGAGTGCGCCTTTTCAGGTGTTTACTGTGGCCAAATCGCCTGATCCAGTCTCTGCCGTTGGAGGACTGAGAGTGATACCAGACCACAGTTTCTCTTCTGCGCCGCCGCTCGATCTGGTGGTGGTTCCAGGCGGGTTTGGCACCCGCTCGCTGCTCAAAGATTCAGCGACTTTAGACTGGATTCGAGCCACCAGCCAGCAGGCCACCCACGTTGCATCGGTCTGCACAGGGGCGTTATTGTTGGCCCAGCGGGGATTGCTTGCCCACAAGCGAGCAACAACCCACTGGGGCGCTTTGGACTTCTTAGCTCGGATGGATTCCTCCATTACCGTTGAGCGGGACAAGCGGGTGGTCGTGGATGGTGTCTTTACCTCTGCTGGTGTTGCCGCCGGTATCGATATGGCTTTACAAGTGGTAGAGACCTTATTTGGGAAAGAAGTGGCGGATGAGACGGCCCATTACATTGAGTTTCCCAGGAAGATTGCAAAGTAAACCCTCACGGTTTCCTCTTGGATTTTAGATTTTGGATTTTAGATTTTGGATTTTAGATTGAGATTAGAGACTGGATGTCCCGCGCCAGCATCCTGCTTGCCCACATAGTTTTTTGGATTTTAGATTGCCGATTTTAGATTGAGATTAGAGACTGGATGTCCCGCGCCAGCATCCTGCTTGCCCACATAATCCTACGGCAGGCTGGAAGCCATTGTGACGCAAGGTTTTGAGCTAATTCACATTAGGCGTAAATTTAGAATCCAAAATCTAAAATCTAAAATCCAAAATCGCCCCCTGTGGCTGAGCACGGCAGGCGGTGGCGTCGCCTGACTGCATTTGCGCCTCGACTCCAGGCCGAAGTACTACTCGTATGCGCCCTAGATAGGATCATGTAACCAGGGTACATTCGCTCTCAATCTGCCAGTCCTCAACCAGGATCGTGGAGGGCCAGTACAGAAGAACAAAAGACCCGCATTGGCAACCAAACCGGCGATCGCGTTTTTCTGTTTCTGCATACCATCGTTACTGGGGCAAAACACAGTGTTGATTGAAACTCTACAAGTTGACCTGGGCGACTTGTACTTAGACCATTCCGGTATCAAGGTGGTAGTGACAGCAATTAGAATCCTGACTCGAACAGAAGCACGAATCAGGATGATGAGACTCTAAGTATCGAAGCAGCTACTTCTAGTAGCTAGCAACTTTTGCTACTCATGTGTTTATGCTTGTAGGGGTTGAGATACTTAAACTCATGGGTTATGGCATTAACGCCGTCTTCCCTTAAGGAAATCATACTTCGGCAGTCTGAGCAGCAGTCATCTTTTCCTTTAGATGGATAATCGTATGCCAAGAGGTACTGATCACTCTCCCATGACTTGCCTTCCTACAAATCATTCTTGAACCATGACCAAAACCTCATAGTTGTTCTGGTAGCTGTCCTCACCATCTTGAGCAAAAGCACAAAGATTGCGCTTACTTGGTATGACGACCCCAATACGGTAGCCGCTAATTTCATATTCTATGGGCAATGTGCGGCAAATTATTGTCCCTTGTTTATACCCTGCGCTTTCATCAGAAGAGAGCACGTTAGGGGGAAATACTCCTTCGTCGGAAATAATTCGATGATCAATCCAAATTAATGGTTGATCATGAACGAGTACTTCATAACTCGAGTAAATTGACTCGTCTGGAGACCGAGCTTTATCTTGTATAAAGGCGTCGTGAAATGGAATATGGCATTCATTGTTAACTGTCGCTCCTGGTATTTTTCGCTCATCAAATTCAGCCCTACAAAGGTAAATAGGTTGACTCGTATTCTCTTCTCCTGAAACTTCAATCCCAGCAACAAACGCATTTTCAGGTGGTAATTCCTGCGAACTGGAAGAAACCCAACCAAAATTACCAACCCTAGGGCTGGAGTCAGGAGGTTCCAGTGGGCCAGAACCAATAGGGAGTTCTGGATCTTTCGGTGGCTCCACGGGTCTAGATTCAATCCGTACATCGAATAACTGGACAAGTATAGAAACAAGAACTGCAGTAAATACTCCTACTGCAAGAAGCGTAAGGAACCAAGGCTTTTTTGTCATGGTTAACTATTAACCTCCTTCAACGGTATTTTGTTCTTTGGAGTATTCGATTTCCATTTTGTCAAGCTTTTTGGGGACAAGCTATTTAATTAGTCAGTTACTTTCATTTGACTTTTACTGACAGTCTTTCTAGAATGCATCTGTAAGTGAAAGTCATTGATTGTCATATTTAGTCAAAAATAGTCAGTTGAGAAATTGATTTCTAGCATAGAAAGTAGCTGAAATTCATTAAAGGTCAGCCTATGAAGGTTGATTTTGCTACGAATTAAAACGCGCCTGTAGTTATTCAGTACTCTGAGAGCATGTTTGAAAAGCGGCTAACTGTAGTTTTAAGCACCTAGCGATCCCCCCAGCTCCCTTGAAAAAGGGGGGACCGGAGCAAAAGTCTCCCTTTTTAAGGGGGATTTAGGGGGATTGAATGGTTTTGCTACTCAGGGCAAGACTTCTCAACCACCCTCTAAAATCAAATTAATTTGAGTCCTTCCGAATATGCGAAGAGAAAATATGAAATTCATTCTTTACGCTGTTGTCTCTACCGTTGCGATCGCTTCTGTTAATTTTCCTGTCCTGGTTTTGTAGGAAGACATCGCCTGATAGAAGCCTTGGAAAACTCTAGACTATCCGCGAACTTATTTACACAAAATAATTAATAAGACACAAGACAATACAGCAGATAGGACACAGGACAGGAAGCTAGAGCCTAGCTCTGTCAAAGCTTTTGTGCCACAATGGGAGATAATACAGTACAGGTAGGACAGTCCTGTGTATGGAGATTTCAGATTATCCTGTCAGCCAACTTCCTGACATTTATGGCGTAGCAAGATCGCAAATCTACAATCGATTTGATGCGCTACAAATTCAGCCCTATAAGCTTCCAGGTCAGGGAGCAAAAACCTTCATCAGCTCGATGGATAAATCCCTGATGGATCGCATCCACACCCTGGTATCTGAGCAGGGCATGTCTCTGGCCGATACAGTGGGGCAAATGACCCATGAGGGCGCGTTTGTCCCCAATATGGCCCCAACTGGGGACAACAATTTGAGGCAGGACAGGCCGATACAGCCGCAGGACAGCCTTGTAAGACAACAGGACAGTCCTATGAGACAGCCCTACGGGACACAGGACACCCTTATGCTGTCGTCGCAGGTCAGCACTGAGATTGTGGAGACGCTGGCAAGGGCGATCGCCACCGCCGCCAATTACCAGCAGCAAGACTCCCTCGACCGCTATCGCCAGCTTGAAGAGATTGCGGACCGGGGCTGGCTGGTGAGCACGTCTGAACTTGCGCCAATTCTGGGCCTAAAGAGCCTTAACGGGTCTGAATTTGAGCGCTATGGATTTCGCCTTCGTGCGATTGGGCAAGAATGGCTCACAGTCGGCCTGGAGGGTTGAGAAGGCTGGGGCCGATGTTTAGGTGGGTATTTACTGGCGTTCTCTATACAATTGAGCAGGACTACATTTTGATCGTGGCGGTCATGCATTGTAGTCGTGAGCCTGGGTACTGGAAAACCCGTAAGTGATCGAAGTTGCAAACCGCCTAACATAGTCCCTGAGGCGGACGAGGTCAATAGGGAACAGGAAAATCCTTCTCCTGATTGAGTTCAGCGCTTTTTCAGCGCATCAAACTCGTTCTGATGCAGAGACTGTCACTGGCTTTGACGCACAGGCAAAAGCCCGACTCATCCAGGTAGCCCAGGTCAACTTCCCCTGCCGCTGCCGCCCACTCCAGCATCTCCAAGTCTGCTTGCTTGATTGCCTTTTCTTGGGGGTCTTGCTTTTGCCGATGACTTTGACGGGTGCGCTTCCAAACTATCCCCTTTTTTTGAGCACCTGCCGGAGGTGATCTGCACTGAGGTGAACCCCCCGCTCTTTGGCAAGTTTCTGGGCGAGTTGCCGACCGTTGTAGGTGCGTGGTTCCTGCCGGAGGCACTCCTCGATATATTCCATGTCTTCGGGCTGCCAACGTTTTTGAGCACCCAGATGAGGGGCATCCCACAACCCGCCTAACCCCCCCTGCTGCCACCGATGCAGCGTCTGACAAACGGTGCGCACATGCCAGTCGAAGTGAGCCGCGATTTTCTCGACATACATCCCCTGATGACTCAGACGCACCGCTTCGGCCCGGTCTTTGACCCGTTGAGGCACCGTGGTTGCCTTACGTAGTTCGAACAGCGTGCGATCCTCTTCGGCATTGAGGAAGACTCGAAGACGTGCGCCCATAGGAGTGACCTCCAGAGGTGGGGTAAGGGGGACTCCTTCATTCAACTTCATCTAGCTAAATTTCTCAAGCCTGAGCTACTTAACTCGAATTAGAAAGGCTGATAGCGCAGGGAGAAGTAGAACCCATCCTCCTGCAGGGAATCTGAGTCGTCGTCTACGTCGATCAAGGGAATGCCATAGTCCAATCGGGCAAACAGATTGGGGAGGACTTCCGCCCGCAGCCCCAGACCGATACCCGCAATGGTCGAATCTGCTGGGTCGGGTGTGCGGTTGTTCCAAACCGTGCCGATTTCGAAAAAGGGCGTCAACTGCAGCCGCTGGGGATTGCGGGTCACCGGCAGACGGAGTTCCACCGATGCCAATACGCCGTTGTCGGCCACCAACTGGTTCTGAGCGTAGCCCCGCACCGTGTCTACCCCGCCAATGCTGAACTGCTCCAGCGACAAAAGGGAGTCGGGGGTGAGCTGGGTACTCAGGCGGGTAATCACCAGGTTGCGGGGGGACAGTTGCTGCACCCACTGGAACTGGCCAATCCAGCTAAAGAATTGCCCGTCGGTGCCGGTGTCGTTGACGGTGGCATTAAAGGCATCGATGCCAAAGCTGAACTGCGATCGCGCCGCCAGTACCCGCGTGGCCGACCGGTCTACCCAATCCTGAAATACCCGAATCACGCTGACATTGGACTGCCCTTCCTCCGGTCCCTCGGAGAAGGAGAAAGGGATGTCATCCAAAATGAAGGTCTGGCGACGGCGCAGATCAAAGCCAATGCCCAACCCCACTTCCGTTTCGGGCGATCGCACCACGGGCTGCCGAAAGCTGAGGCCATAGGTGCGGGTTTCACTTTGAATCTCCAGCTCTTCAAACTCGTCGTCGATGATTTCGCTCTCGCTGCTGTTGAAGCGGAAGCTGAGGGTACCATCGCGGGCATTCAAGGGCACGGATGCGCCCACGTCAAAGATGTCTAGCCCGTCGGTGAAGCCATACTCACCAAAGTAGCGATCGCCAATGCCAATCACGTTACTATAGCCGACGCCAAAGCTCACTTGCCCTGAGCCGATGCTGGGGGGGCGGTAGTTGTTGCCGCCGACGTTGGCACTGAAGGGGGAGGGTTCGTCTACGTCCACCACCAGGATGTTTTGACCAGGGACAGTGCCCGCTGTCAGTTCGGCGTTGATCTGGCGAATGAAGGGGTCGAGCTGCAGGAGCTGCAGGGATTCCAGCAGTTCGTCTTGATCCAGGGGAGCGTCGGTACCCAACCGCAGGCGATCGCGCACATAGCTGCGCTGCAGGTGCCGCAAGCCACTGACCTGAATTTCCTCGACGCTGCCTTCTACCACCTGAATCTCGACGGTGCCGTCGGTGAGGGTTTGACCGCTGGGCAGAAAAGCCCCGGAGGTGATGTAGCCATTGTCGAGGTAGAGCTGGGTGATGCGCGATCGCAAGGTTAGCAGTTCATCAAAGGTCACTTCCCGACCTTCATATTCGGCCACCAGGCTTTGAATCTCCTCCTCCAAAACTGTGTTTCCTTCAATCAGGATGTCTTCAACGAAGAAGCTCACTGCCGGAACGTCTGGCTCGACTGGCACGGCAGGCTCATCGGGCAGCTCTAGCTCTGGCGCGGGGGCTTCAGGAATCTCGTCGGGAATGTCCTCGGGCGGGTCAGCGGGGCGATCGGGGATGGTTTCTTCGATATCGGGTAGGTCGCCGGGCAAGTCACTGGGAATATCTTGGGCGATCGCACGGGGGCTGAGCAGGAGGAGGGCGATCGCGCTCGGGAACAGGGAAAGGGGGAGACGGGGTAGGGGCACTAAAGTCATCATGTTCAGGATTGGGAGATATCAGCTAGTTGGAACGTGGAAGTTCAGTTGGTGGTAGGAGCGGATGGTATTTACCTACTCCGAATTCTCAGCGGCACTGGTGGCTGAGAATGAGTTCACCGTTGGGCAGTTGGTAGACGCCATCGGGTTCGATAATGGGGTCGCCCGGCTGCCAGGATTGGGAGTTGTCGTCGGGGACAACCCGTACCTCGCCGGTAGGATAGGGAGATGGGGCAAGGTCACCAGGGCGAAGAGGCAGGCCCCCCGCACCTGTAATCACAAAGGTGCTGCTACCGTCTTCGTTACGGGCGACGCAGCTATTGGCAATCAGAGCTTCGGTGTTGATGAGTCCAGCAGGCAGGTCGCTGAGGCTGTTTTGGATGAAGCTGGTGTCGGGTAAGGCAACGGTTCCGGTGACGGCACCGGTGGCGTTGATGTCGGCGCGATCGTTACCTTCCAACGTGTCTGGATCGGCTTCAAAGGATACGGGGTTAAAGTTCTCACCAAAGTAGGCAGCGGTATCCAGGGTGATATCGCCACCGCGACCTTGGGGAGCTGATGAAATAATGTCGCTGTCGTCGAAGGCAATGATGGAGTTGGCAGAAACTACAATGTTGCCACCGTCTCCCGTTCCTCCGGACACGTTCGTTCGAATATCGCTGTCATCTCTCAGACGAATATCGTTTGCGCTGATGTCGATGTTGCCGCCGCTATCGACCCCGCTTTCCACGCTGGTAATAATATCGCTGGTGCCTGACAGGAAAATGTCCCCTGCAACAATTTCGATAGCTCCTCCGGCAGATTGGGTTGCACTGGTAGCAATCCGACCGTTCTCAAGCTGGAGCTTTTCATCCGCCTGAATGTCTATATTTCCAGCGATGCCTTCTCCCAAGCTTTCCGAGGAAATTTCGGCTCGGTTGGTGAGGTTGAGGTGTTGGGTATGGACGGCAATGTTCCCACCATCTCCTGTTGAGTTCTGCTCTGTGTTGGCAAAGATGCCTGTGCTGTTGCCATCCAGAGAAACGCTGTTGGAAGTCACAATGGTGATGTCTCCAGCATCCCGGTTGCGGGAGGTGGTGCTGCGAATTTGGCTGGCGCGATCGCCGTTCACATCAACACCTGTGATGAAGATATCTCCGGCGCGACCCCTTCCCTGAGTGCTTGCAGTAATGCTGGATTGGTCAGAGAGATTAAGTAAGTTTGCATTGATATTCAGTGTCCCGCCTCGACCTCGGGCTGTAGGTAAGACTTCGGAGGCGATCGCACTTCCTGTCAGGGAAACTTCCTCTGCATTTTCGATGGTAATGTTCCCAGCATTACCTTGACCTGCGGTGCTGGCGGTGATGTTGGCATTATTGTTCAGTTGGAGCGATCGGGTATCAAGGGTGATGTTGCTGGGTTCAGTGGCGTTTCCATTGCGGTTAATCGCTGTGGAAATACTGCTGTTAGTAAGTCGAACAGTATCCGCTCCTGAGATGTCGATTGAGCCTGCATTTCCGTCTCCCAATGTTGCGGCGGAGATTTGGGAATTGCCCCTTAAGGTCAATTCTGGAGTCTGCAACACAATCTGCTGGGAGTCCCCAGTGGCATTTCTCCTCACAGCAGTGGTGATCTCACTATTTCCAGATAAGAAAATACTCTCTGAGGCGGTGACGATGACTTGACCAGAATCTCCTTGTCCTGCAGTGCTAGAGGTGAGTTGGGAGCGATCGCCCATTTCCAGTTGCCCAGTCTGGATGGTAATGGTGCCCCCTTGCCCAATACCATTACGGTTAACCGTTGTGTTGATTGAGCTATCAGATAAGAAGACAACTTCCACGTTTTCGACTGTGATGTTTCCCGCATCACCTTGGCCAGCAGTGCTAGCAGTAATACTTGCGTCATTATTGAGCCGTAATGAGCGAGTGTCGATAGTGATGCTGCTGGGTTGAGTGGCGATCGCATCTCGATTAATTGCATTAGATATACTGCTGTTACTAATCTGAACAGCTTCTGCACCTGATATGTCGATAGAGCCAGTATTGCCAATACCAAAGGTTGCCGCTGAGATTTGAGAATTCCCTCTGAGAAGGAGCTGGGGCGTTTGCAGAACGATTTGTTGTGAGTTGCCCTCAGATCCTGACTCAACTACGGTTGTGATTTCACTGCGATTAGATAGAGTTATCTGTGCTGAAGCGAAAACTTCAATTTGTCCTGCGTCACCTTGTCCAGATGTGCTGGAAGCAACTTGTGCACGTTCATCAAGATTTAATATCTCGGTTTCAATACTTACTAACCCACCTTGACCAATACTTGTTTCAGTTACCGCACTGGTGACTAAGCCGTTGTTTATAGAAACAGTTTCTGCATCTTGAATTAGGACGTTACCTGCATTGCCACGACCTATTGTGCTGGCATTTAACTCCGCTCTGTTTCCAACTGAAAGATTTGGAGTAATTAAGGTAATAGTTCCGCCATTTCCAATGCCTAATATGTCCACTTCACTAAATACACCACTAGGAACATTATTTTCGCCAACTCCATTTACTGTAACTGAATCACTTGTTTCAATTAGTATATTACCTGCATTCCCAGCCCCTGCAGTGGTGGTCAGCAGTCGTGCACTATTCAGGACTGACAACTCCCTTGAGCTGATATTAAGAAATCCTGCGTCTCCTCTTCCTGTTGGTAGCACTGACGTGGATATTAGAGTGGGCAAACCACTGAAACGACCAAAGCCATCGAATGTAGCTGCGTCTTCAACAGTAATGGATATATTCCCAGAGTCGCCTAAGCCATTGGTAACAGTTCCTAAATTACCACCATTTGTTACTGATACTGA
>JBHJGR010000131.1:0-2499 GCA_050331615.1 Elainellaceae cyanobacterium | reverse complement strand
ATCTTGCCGCTGCATTGATTGATACTGGTCAGCGGCCTGATGCAAGAACAGCAGCAGTTGTGCGTCATCAAATTCTGGGGTTCCTGCTGCTGCCTGGGAAAGACCGGATGCCCAACATAGCTGAGCCGACATCTCATCGCCAGTGAGCAGCAGCGCCAGTCCTAAATTCCAGTAGCTGAGGGCACAGGTTGGGTCAGTCTCAAGGCTCTGTTCGTAGAGGGCGATCGCTTCTGCATACTGCCCCTGTTCCAAGCAACATGCTGCCTGCCGCTTTCGGTACAGATCTTTTTGAAACACGAACGGCTCCTCAGAATGGCTGCGCTGCTGTAGTCATGCCCCAGCGCCTGTAGCCCGTAGTGAACCGTTTCTGCCACTTCCCAGACCGCTCTCGCGTGGGCATAGTTGGGCGGATCGATAATGGAAACAGCAAACTTCATCGCGACCTGTACTTCGGTGGCCTACAGCTCATAAAGCTCCAGGGGCAGGCCGTCCGGATCCTGGAAGAAGGTGAAGCGCTTCTCGGTAATCTCGTCCACGCGAATCGGCTCGACCTGAACCCTAGTTGCCTCCAGCCGGGTCACCACCTGGTCTAAATCATCCACAGCAAGGGCCAGGTGGCGCAGACCGCAGGCTTCGGGGCGGCTGACGCGGGGCGGCGGATCGGGGAAGGAGAAGAGTTCGATGGTGTCGCGATCGCCCACCCGCAAATCCAGCTTGTAAGAATTCCGCGCCTCCCGATAGGTTTCGCAAATAATGGGAAAACCAAGCACCTGGGTATAGAAGTGCTTGGAGCGCTCGTAGTCGGAGCAGATGATAGCGACGTGGTGGATCTGGCGGATGGACATCGCCGGGCTAATAATCCTAACTCGCGCCCGATGAGCCGTTGGTGCGGCTGGGGAGGATGGGGCGCTCCACCGCAAGGCGATATTGCTCAACCGACTCATCGAAGTCAATGGGCAGCACCCCGACCACGTTCTCGTGGGGCCGAGGAATAATCACCCAGGTTTCCAGCGTGCCGCCGGGGGTATTCTTGGCAGCTTCCACACCCGCTTCCATGGCCATCTTCACTTCCGACACGTCGCCCCGAATGTTCACCACAAACCGGGCACTTCCGGCGCGGATGTAGCCCACCAGCGTTACCCGTCCGGCTTTGACCATCGCATCAGCGGCGGCTAACACGGGGGGAAATCCTTTTGTCTCTAGCGACCCTACTGCCTCTGGCATTCGACCTCTCCTGGAGTATAAAAAAGTTCAATGCTAACCCAAATTAATTGTACGGGGTGACAGTCCCAACGCCCCCAATCTCAACGGTCTTGATGGGTATCACACCATTTCTTCACCTTAGTTTAGGGTTTGCAACCTAAACCCGAAACCGCTCAGACTTTGAGGTGTAGTTGATAGGCAACACCGTTTCCAGGTTCTCCGGCGGGTTGGGGACGATGTAGTAGGTAGTTACCGTACCTTCTCCCGGCAGGCTGTTCCCGGCGGCGATGCCCGCCTCCACCGCCCGCTTCACCTCGGCCACTGGTCCCCGTACCGCTACAAACTGACGGCCACTCTCGGACCGATCCTGAACCACGATCGTCACCCGTCCGGCCTTGACCATGGCATCAGCGGCGGCCAGTACGGTGGGAAATCCTTGCGTCTCAATGACACCGACGGCAATCGGCATAGGGGTTCTCCTGAGTAGAAGATAGGTGAAGTAAAACGTAGATACGAAGCGAAAACCAAGTCGTTAAACAAAACTATTTTCTGGGGGTGTACGCCCCCGCTTTAGCCCTTAACTATACTTTGAGGAGAGTCGGCTCGTTGACGGCGGCAATCACTCGCTCGCAGCGGGACTGGGGGTAGGCCCACTGGTAGTGACATTCCTTGGGATCGCCCCAGCACAGCCCCAGGTAAAGCTCCGACTGTCCGGCGTCGATCTCGGCCCACTCCGCCTGCTGGGTCAGACGATTCACCAGCTCGGGCGCAATCTGGCAGGCAGGGCGGCCCGATCGCCAGAACGGCATGTGTTGCGTTTCCTCTTGCCAGAAGGCCAGCACTGCCTCTTTTGCGCCAATCAGGATGTCCTTATCGCCCGCTACTGGAATGAGCTGGTTGTGGATTTCGGGAAAGCGCAGGGTGCGATCGTTGAATCGGCAGGTGCGCCAGACAATGCCGGAGACACCGTGCTCGATCTGATACTGGTGAATCTGGCTGCGGAAGTCCTGATAGACAAACACCTTACTCAGCTTTTCAGAGCCGAGGGCTTTGGCCACCACGGGGTCGCTGAGCCGATGGCTGGACGACAGCAGAACGCGCTCCCCTTTCCAGGCGGCTCGGAGTTCCTGATCCAAAATCTGTATCAGTTGCTCGGTGGTGTAGCTCATTCCGGTTCTGGCGACCTGCGTTGCTTTACTCTAAATCTAAGGCAACTTAGTCGAGATAGCCCAACATATCATCAATCTCTTCAGTATTGTTGTCGGCGACGGGGCGATTGCCGGGGAGGGGAGACGG
>JBHJGR010000130.1:0-28097 GCA_050331615.1 Elainellaceae cyanobacterium | reverse complement strand
CCTTGACACCCCTTTGTTATCCATCCAGTAGCGCAAGCACTTGTTGCGGATGAACTGAGCGGTCAGTATTGCCTCATCAATCGCCTTGTATTGACTAGGGTTTGCTTTGATTTTGAACTCATGTACTATCATATTCTTACGCTATCACATTCAGCATAAGACTGCCAGATTTCATCTGGCGCGGGAACCGTCTGTATCCCCATGTCTGAAGCCAGGGGTTTTATCCGGTTCCCGAACCCTTCGATATTCGATAAAGTATTGGACCCCCTCCCCTTTTTCACGAATGGCTGCCCGGATCTGGAAGCCTGGGGCATTTCTTGCCGTCAGGGCGGCACTCATAGAGTCTTTACAAAAACTGTGGAAATTACGGGATCGCTGGAAATGCTGGCTCAGCCTGGGTTTTGGGAATTAGGGCGATCGCTCAGATAATTTTTTCTGATGGTGGGGTTTCCTGATGCGCCCCTACCCCCTGAGTAGAGTCGAGTAATCAACGAACTCTTCTAAGAACCTATTCGAAAACCCTTGTCGAGGGGTTTGGGACTCCCAAAGTGCTGGCGAGTTTTTGGATAGACATCAATCAACGAGTTCAGTTTCCTCACGCGCACCTACTCACCACGGCTTTTACAGTGAAGAATCGTCATTGGCTGGATTTTGCTGAATACGTATCTCTGGTCGGCATTGGTGCCGGAACGGTAATGTCCGTTTTGTCGAGGCAGTTTCTCTACGCCTCAACGCCCCTTTCCTTTGCCATGCTGGTTGGGTTTGCGAACCGACGGCGCATTGAGTCTGTGCAGGACCAAAAGCAGATGACTGCCCAGGCGGAGCTGAAGCAAAGAATTGCCAAAGATATCGAAGGTCTCAATCAGCACCTCCAGACCCTCCCCTCCCCCGAAATGATTGGGGACGTGCGCAAGTCGATTCTCCGCCACAACCGAGAAGAGATGAAGCGGCTGGCGGCCCAGGTCAACGAGATGCAGAAGGATGTGGTGAACCACCTCAAGCTGCTAGAAGGGCAAAACCTGGGGGCCGTCAGGGACGACATTCGCAATCTGGAGAATTCCTATTCGGAACTGTATAGCGGGCTGACTAACCTGCGGGCGCACATCAATCAGCTGGCCAACTCGGGTCGAGTGGACGAGGTGGAAAAGGCGATCGCCCAAATCTCCACTGAATCCAAGCAGCTCCAAACCACGCTGCAGAGCATGTCCGACCAGACCAAACCGTCCCTATCCTACCTGCAGGAGCAGGTCAACTACCTCAGCCGCCAGATGAAGTCGCTGCCGCCCCCAGTGGACGCCACTTCCATCAAGCGGGAGCTGGCCGAACTGGTCAACGTGGTCGCCGAGCTGGTGCCCAAGCGCGACCTGAACTCGGTCGTGTCGGACGTGCGGACCCTCCAGCAGCAGCAGGAATCCAATACCCAGGCCGACACCCTGCTGAAGCGGCAAATTCAGGACATCCAGCAGCGGCTGCAGGCCATTCCCGACGTGCCCCAGTTCCGCGCCCAGATCGAAGAGATGCTGGAGCGGGAGCTGCGGGCCATCAATCAACAGCTGCGCACCCTGCCCAGTACCGCCCAGTTCCAGTCCCAAATGCGGACCACCCTCCAGCAGGAGCTGGATCACCTCAACCGGCAGCTCCAGGCCCAGCCCCATCGTCCTTACGAGCTGATTTTCGACCTGCATAGCGAGACCGGGAAGCGGGGGGCGATCGCCGGTAGTCGCCAGGCGCTGGAAGCTGCCCTCGACGCCACCCAACAGCGGCTGATCCTGATTTGCCCCTGGTCCAGCCGCAGCGGCTTTGACGGCACCGTGGCCACCAAGCTGGAGGCGCTGCTCAAGCGCAACTGTCGGCTAGACGTGGGCTGGTGTCACCTCTCCAACCCCCAGGCCAATCGCTACCTGAGCGCCATCAACCGTCGCTGGGCCATTAATCCCCTCGGCCATGAGTCGCTGCAAACCACGCTGAAGCTGCTGCTCAACCTGAAGCGCCGGTATCCCCAGCGATTCCGGTTCAAGGTGCTGGGCACCGTGGAAAACTTTTTGGTGTCGGACAATCGGCTGGCGGTGCTGGGCATTGAGAACCGGCTGAAGGTGGCCACCCAGTTTGATGACCTGGAGCTGAAGCTGCGCACCACCGATCCTGCCGTGATTCGCCAGCTCACCCAGCGGTTTGACCATCCCACCCCTGCCAGTGACGATGTGGAAGCCTTCTGGAACCGGGCCATTACTCAGTATGACCTGGGCGATCGCGCCAGTTCCCTTGCCGACCTGGATCGAATCATTGCCGTCACGCCCAATGACGCAGCGGCTTTCAACATGCGCGGCGTGATTCGCTACGACCGCCAGGATACGACGGGGGCGATCGCCGACTTTAGCCGCGCCATCGAAATCAATCCCAACCGGGGCGATGCCTTCTGCAACCGGGGCCTGATTCACTCAGAGCTGGGAGATCAGTATGGGGCGATCGCCGATTTTAGCCTGGCGATTGAAGCGGACCCGACCTCGGCGATCGCCTACTTCTATCGGGGGCTGGCCTGCCAGAAGCTCCACGACCACGATGGGGCGATTTCCGACTACAGCCATGCCCTCCAGCATGCACCCGATGCTGCTGTTGTGCTCTACTACCGTGGCGTTGCCTATCAAGCCGTCCAGAACTACGACGGGGCGATCGCGGATTTGGAGCAAGCTGCCAGCTTATTCCGGGATGCAGGCAAGCAGGGCAATGTCCGCCGCGCCATGCGCCAACTGGCGCTAGCAATGGAGCAGGCCGCCAACGCCGAGCTGGCTGAACTGCCCGATACGGAAGCGGAAACAGATGCTGGGGATAGTGCCGATACCGCTCCTAAGATAGTGTCTGAAAAGCAATCGGGTCTGGCGTCTACCGCTGATGCCGCCGACATACCCAGTCAAGCCGCCGACTGGTACAGTCCCCCTGCCGTATCCACCAATGGCGGTTCCCATGCCCCTGCCGAGGTAGAGTCAGACACCCTGGCCTCCTTCTTTGCGGATGCGCCCGAGCCGCTCTCCAGCCCGATTAGCACCGATCGGGAAGAGGAGCCTTTCCTGGAGTTTGACGACCGCACGGAGGCAGCGGGCAATGAGCCACCCGAAGCGGCTGCAGAACAGGGGGCACCTCCTAATTCAGCATTACCGACCGCCGATGAAGTCGATCAGCCAATCCGGGCAACCGATGACCCATCCAGCCATGAGGCGAGCCCGGATGAGGACCTGTCCATTCAAAGCTTCTTTGCTGACTTTTCCTATGCGCCTGCGGAAGAAGCCACGGCAACTATCCGGCAAGTAGTCCCTGCAGCCCCCGATGAAGCTGCTGCCGTACCCGCTCCACCGCCAACGGCTGAAGTAGACGCCGCAACCGATGCGGATAACGCCAGCATTGCTGCCCTTGCCGTAGATTTGGGGGATGCCCCCGCCACAGACGAGCCGGATGAGGAACCCTGGGCTGAGAACTGGGACGATATTCTCGCCGCGATCGAGTCCGAGTCGGAGCAGTCAGACTTTGACGACGCAGCAGAAACCGAGGCTGAAGAAACCGAGCCGGTCCCTGAGGCGGCTGTGGCTCCAGGCGATGATGCCAATGCCGCAGTTGTCGAGGCAGTTGCCGAGCCGCCGGTTGATGGAGCCGCTGACCCAGCCGCCGATGATGCGGGCTCAACTGAAGACGATTATTTCGGCAATGCCGCCGACCCGGAAGCAGTCGCGGAAGCTGAGGAATTTCTTGCCCCCTCCTACGTGGAGTCCCTTGGCTCCGAGACGGGCACAGACACCATTCCCATCGATGCGCCCGCGGAGGACCATCCCATCTATTCACTCGGCTCCAACTCCAATGGTGATGGGGGCGATCGCCCGCCCATTTCCCCTGAACCGGAGGCTGTGGCGTCGGCAGTGCCTCCATCGGAGTCAAGGGTGGCGATCGCAACCGATAATTCTGAGCAAAATCCTGAGCAGCTCGGCACCCAGACCTTGATTGATTTTTTTGATGTTATCAATGCGGAATCGGCATCGGACTCAGCATCGGCATCCGCCTCAGAATTGCCATTGGAGGACGACGCTGCCAGCGCCGATGATGGCCTACCAGACCGTCCCTCAAACGATACTTTAGAAAATCTGCGGCTCCAGCTAGGCAATGCTCCCGACGATGATGCCCCTCCCGATAATTTAGGAGATCTGTTTATGGGAGCGCCTCCCCGTACTGATGGCCCCGTCACGGGTTTGCCGCTGCGAGAGGTGGAGGAATCGCGGGAGGCGGCAACCGATCAAACTCCATCCGCCAAACTCTCCTTTTCTATGCCGCCGTCGGTACCACAGGGGCGATCGCCCGAAGCTAATCCCCCTGATACAGAGTCGTTTTCCGAGTTTTGCAGGCGGTTCTCGCTGTAAAGCTTGCCGCATTTCCTATCAGGACTGCTTCACCAAGCTCCGCACCTTGGACTTCATTCTGCGCCAAAACTGCCGCTGGGGCTTGGCCGGAGGGGTAGGTTCGTGCAGATAGCGATAGTGTTCCCAAATACTCCAGTAGGGACAGCCCGGCTCAATGCGAATGCCCGCCCAGTGGAGGTATTGCAGCGATTGATCCAAATGGGAGTCGTACAAAATGTGGTCATAGGCTACGAAGTGGGGACTACCCGCCCAGCTCCCTGGGGCACCGCCGGGGCGGCGCACGATGTTGAACCGCTTGGCGATGCGCTTGAGCACCATGTAGTTGATAATGGGCTGGTCCGACGTTTTTTGGGAGAAGTCGAAATAATGGGGATGGGCGGCGCATTCCTCAAAGGTCTGGTACAGATCGGCCTCGGTGAACACGCCTCTCTTGGCACCCCAGAGGCCACCGTTGAAGGTGTCGGCTAAATCGGCCTCGGTGAAGACGCCCTCATCTAGCACCGCCTGGGTAAAGACGTTGGTGATGCCGCCCCGGTGCTGGTAGTCGCAGCAGATGAAGTCGTACTCGTCCAGGTAGTTGAGGTTGTTGGCGATCGCCTCAAACACCACAATATCCGTGTCGATGTAGAGAAACTCATCAAAGGGACCAAACCAGCAAGCCTGCTTACGGAACTGGTTGGGGCGGGCAAAGAAGCCCTCGCCAAAGGTTGCAAATAGCCGCTGGGAAAGCCGTTCGATAAACCCTAAATCTTCGTAGACCGTGACGCCAAACCGCTCATTGAGCACCTCCGCCACGGCTTCGTAGTTTTCGTCATAGGGAATCAGCACCACGGGGGTCGCTTCATCGTGGAGCCGGATGCTGTTCATCAGGGCGATCGCGTGGCTGAGCACCCGATCGTTGGCTGTGATGTAAATGCCGCGAGTCATAGAGCAGTCCTCATATGGGGTTTGCAGGTAAATCAACGAACCAAACCGATCTTGCGCAGCACCCGTTTTTGCAGACTGGGGGGAGCATTGTAGGGACGGGGTGTGCCCGTCAGGTCAGGACGATGCTCCGGTTCGTGGAGGAAGCGGTAGTGAAGAAATAGATCGCGGTAGGGGAAGTCAATGTTTTCCCCGGCGGCTAGCTTGGTAAATAGCTTCGATGATAGACCGATGTAGTGCAGGTAGGTAACCGGGATGCCGCGATCGTAGAGCCGCTGGTCTCGCTCCTCAAAGTGGCTGGAGGTGACGGAGTTGCCCGTGACCTGATCCGCCGGTAATTCCAGGGCGAGGTTGCAGATGGAGAGGCGCGATCGCAGCGCCATATAGTTCAAAACCGACTGGTTGGGAGCGGCTAAGTACAGCACCTCCGCATCCCCGGCGGCCAACTGCTCCACCAGCCAGTCCCGCCGTTCGGGGGGAAACGTTCCCTTTTTGGAGGCAAAGAAGCCGGAGCAGAAGATATTGGCTTGTAGTTGGGACGGCTCAAAAATCTCCTGCAGTCGGGGCGAGTCCACGTTGAAGATGTGGGTGGGGTCCCGGTGCTGAAAGTCGTAGATGACAAAGTCGTGGTTGTCCAGAGCGGCAAACACCGGGTCCAGAGAATGGAGCACCAGGGTATCGGCATCCAGATAGATGAAGCGGTCAAAAGGAGCCTGGGGGTCGAAGGCGGCGTAGCGGTGGTTGCACTCCAGCCGATAGACGTCTTCAAGGCCCTTCTCTTCTCGCCAGGTTTGCAGGGCTTGGGGATGGGTGGCCCAGACCCGCCGGGAGAAGTCTTCCCAGGGGGCAAACAGAGCCGGATCGTCCATAAGCGTCACCTGGGGCCGATGGGCAATTTCTTCCTTCAGCCGCTCTACCCGCTGGTTGTAAGCAATCACGCAAACCGGCGTCTCCTTTCCCTGGTTGACCTCGATGCTGTTGAGCAGGGCTACCGCCTGGTCGAACACCACATCGTTGGCCAGCGTGTAAATTCCGTTGATGATCCCGTTACTCATGCAGACCGCTCCACAAATTCGGATAGCCAGTTTAGTAAATTTAGCTTGTGTAAAATAATTTGACGCGCCTCGGCGATCGCCCCCCGTCGCGCCTGCCATAGATCCGGACTGGCGATGATTTCTTGAACATAGGCAATACCCTTCTCGTCCAAGCTGGGCAGCCGCAGGAAGCTCTCTGGCGGCAGCAGTTTGTCCGCCGCTGGGCCGCCGTAGTAGATGGGCAGACACCAGGCCAGTAGCGCATCCCACAGCTTCTCGCTGACGTACCAGCCGTTGTCGGCATAGTTTTCGATGGCCAGGTTGTAATAGTAGGGGGCCATGGCGTACCACTTGTTGCCCACGGGACCAACCGCCGCCACCGTTTCCGGCAAGTCCCGTCCATAGAAGTCGATGCCCAGTCCCGTATCCTGGAGCTGGTGGAGGAAGGCCAGTCGCCTGCGGTGGTTTTCCGTGCGATCGATGCCGGAGGTGATCCAGCTACAGGTTCGTGTCTTGAGGGGCGGCGGCAGGGTGTCCAGTTCTCGAAAGGAGACGCCTACGTACCAGATGGCGGGCATGTAGGCGGGCACTGGGGCAAAGTCCTCGGGTCCAGAGACATAGCCGCAGTATTTCTCCGCTTTTTGGTAGATGCGCTGATGTTTGTCTACTACTTCTTCTAATGGCGGTTCCCGCATGAGGTAGATAACCCGCTCCTGGGGCACGCCCCGCAGCAGGGTAGTCAGGTCGGGATGCGCCGCTGGGGCGGGTCGCCGGAAGAAGGCGAGCTTGCCGGGAGCAGGTGGTTTTGGAAAACTGTACTGGTACAGCAGCAGCCAATCGGGACGGGGCGATCGCGCCAGCATCTGAATGCCGTTCCACCCGCCAAAGGGCTGCGGACTCTGGAGCCAGAGCCAGTCGGCTGGGCAGGGATTCAGCCCCACATAGGAACTCACCATCCCAATCGTTTGCTTGTCGGGGGACTGAACCATACTCAAGGGGGAAGATACGGACGGGTTATTGCCAGCCCTAGAGTACCCAGAATTGCCTCCCAGAAGTCACTAACCGTCCGCTCAGGTTGTGGTGTAAGGTGTGGGTGGACATCGACGCTTATGTACCGTAGCCTCACAAGGAATCAGAATCTATGACTGTTGCAGCCGTTCGCTTCCCAATTAACCTCGAAGCCTATCAGCCGCTGAGCCTCGACCCGGCCACGTCCACCCTCACCGACCAGCAGCGGGAGACGCTCAAGGCCAATATCCAGCTTTGCCGCGATGCGATTGTCTTCTTCACAGCGACCGGCGCGGCACGGGGCGTCGGCGGACACACGGGCGGACCCTACGACACCGTCCCTGAAGTAATGATCCTGGATGCCCTGTTCCGAGGGAAGCCCGATCAGTTTGTGCCCATCTTTTTTGACGAAGCTGGTCACCGGGTTGCCACCCAATACCTGATGGCAGTGCTACAGGGCGACCTGGATGCAGAGCGGCTGCTTGAGTATCGGGCGGCCAACTCCCATCTGCCCGGCCACCCTGAACTGGGGCTGACCCCCGGCGTTAAGTTTAGCTCGGGTCGGCTGGGGCATATGTGGCCTTACGTGAACGGAGTAGCGCTGGCCCATCCCGGCAAAGCCGTTTTCTGCCTCGGCTCCGACGGTTCCCAGCAGGAAGGCAACGATGCAGAAGCCGCTCGATTTGCGGTGGCTAAGGGCATCAACGTCAAGCTGATCATCGATGACAACGACGTCACCATTGCGGGACATCCCTCCGAGTACCTGCCTGGCTTTAGCGTCAAGGATACGCTGGCCGGACATGGCCTGAAGATTCTGGAAGGGGACGGGGAAGATCTGGACGGCCTCTACAGCCGCATTTGCGAAGCCATCAGCACCGATGGTCCGGTGGCGGTGATTAACAAGCGACCCATGTGTGTGGGCATTGAGGGACTGGAAGGATCGGAGCATGGCCATGACGTGATTTCTGTGGACGGGGCGATCGCCTACCTCGAATCCAAGGGCCGCACCGAAGCCGCCAACTACCTCAAGGAAGTGGAGAAGCCCAAGCAAACCTACAGCTACCTGAGCGTGGGCAAAATTGGCTCCAACCGCAGCACCTTTGGCGAAGCAATGGTTGAGGTGCTGGGCCAGATGAGCGACGCCGACCGCAAAGAAAAGGTGATGGTGATTGACAGCGACCTGGAAGGTTCCTGCGGTCTGAAGACCATCCGCCAAGCCTACCCCGATATCTTCTACAAGTCGGGCATCATGGAGCGGAGCAACTTCTCCGCCGCTGCTGGCTTTGGCATGGCCGAGGGCAAGCAGGGTGTCTTCGCCACCTTCGCCGCCTTTTTGGAGATGTGCATCTCGGAAATCACCATGGCGCGGCTGAATAAGTCCAACGTACTCTGCCACTTCTCCCACTCCGGCGTGGACGACATGGCGGACAACACCTGCCACTTTGGCCTCAACAATATGTTTGCCGACAATGGTCTGGACGATGGCTATGAAACCCGGCTCTACTTCCCGGCAGACGCCAACCAGATGAAGGCTTGCGTCAAAACCGTCTTCCCCCAGCCGGGGATGCGCTTCATCTTCTCTACCCGCTCCAAGGTGCCCATGATTCTGGACACCGACGGCAACGACTTCTTTGGTGGCGACTACACCTTCACCCCCGGCAAAGATGAAGTCATCCGGGAAGGTTCGGCTGGCTACATCATCAGCTTTGGCGATGCCCTGTACCGCTGTCTGGATGCGGTGGAGCGACTGAAGCAGGAAGGCATGGACGTGGGCCTGATCAACAAGCCCACCCTCAATATGGTAGATGAAGCAATGATGGCCAAGGTGGGAGCAGCTCCCTTTGTGCTGATTGTGGAAGCCTTCAACCGCCGCACGGGCCTGGGCAGCCGCTTTGGTTCCTGGCTACTGGAGCGGGGCCTGACGCCCAAGTATGCCCACCTGGGCACCTACCAGGAAGGTTCCGGTGGTCTGTGGGAGCAGTTCTCTCACCAGGGGCTAGATCCGGTCAGCGTCATGAACAAAGTTAAGGAAATGGTGGGTTAATTTCGGTGCGATCGCGCAGGGGCAAATGGCCATTTGCCCTGACGTGGGTGATGGCGATCGCTCCCAACTGATGTACTGGGAACTTCCAGGTTAAAGAAACGGTCAAGAAACCTGAAAAGAAACGGTCAAGAAACCTGTAATCAGGAAGTTTGAAAGGTGCTTCTATCTCGCAACGGGGATATGAAGTACCTTTTTTTATTCCTGTATCGCTACTGATTGCTATAGCGCTACGCCTTGGCATTAGGACATTATCAGGGCGAATCCCCCGCGGCGCGGCGAATTCACCCACAAACCTAAGCCCGTAGGGCCATACTTGACCGCTCACTGTTCTTGCCACCTTTGACCTAACACATCATGAATGACTTTGAATTCTCCATCATCAGCGATTGGGGTAGTGGATTCACGGCTGGTTTTTCGGTTACTAATACCGGCCAGACGGCGTTAGATGATTGGACAGTTGAATTTGATGCGCTCTTCGAGATCATTAACATCTGGAACGCCGAGATCGTAGAGCGTCGGGGCGATCGCTACACCATTCGCAGCACTAATTGGAACCAGGCGATCGCTCCTGGAGAAACCATTTCCTTTGGCTTCAATGGGGAAAATCCTAGCGGCGTTTCTATCGAACCCACCAACCTGACCCTCAACGTCAACGCCGACATTACAGATTCCCAAGGCATTGCTACCCTGCTAGATGATGACGTTGACGCGACACTCGTCTCCAAAAGTCCAGCCCCGTCCAAGCCGCCCCAGTCCGATGCAGCATCCCAGGATGCAGCAGCACCGAGCACGGCAGACGCTAGCGGCGTTGAATTCGCGGTAGCCAATGCCTGGAATGGGGGCTTCACTGCCAACATGGAGGTGACCAACGGCGGAGCCGGTGCGCTGAATGGCTGGACGCTGGAGTTTGAAGCGCCGTTTGAGATTACTCAAATCTGGAACGCGGAGATTGTCAGCCAGGCGGGCGATCGCTACGTCATCCGGAACGCGAGCTGGAACGGGGCGATCGCTCCCGGCCAAACCATTTCCTTCGGATTTAACGGTGCGGGCGAACCGCAGCCGCCCCAAGGCTATCAACTCAATGGTAGTGCCGTCACAATTCCGGATGCGCCACCGCAGTCTCCCAACCCGCAGCCACTGCCAACTGAACCAGAACCGACTGAGCCGGAGCCAACTGAGCCCGAGCCAACTGCGCCAGAACCAATCAACCCACCCGATGGTGGTTCATCGCCACCAATGGACGACCCCAGTGGCGACCCAGGTCCGGGGAGCGAGCCTGGAACCGGTGATTTCAACTACGCCAAGGCCCTGCAAAAGTCCCTGCTGTTTTACGAAGCCCAGCGGTCTGGACCGCTGCCCGACGACCACCGCATCGAGTGGCGGGGAGATTCGGCCCTGGAGGACGGCCAGGACGTGGGCGTAGACCTGACCGGCGGCTACTACGACGCGGGCGATCACGTGAAGTTTGGCTTCCCAATGGCGGCCTCCATGACCATGCTGAGCTGGGGCGTGGTGGAATACCTGGAAGGATATGAAGCCAGCGGTCAACTGAATGAAGTGCTGGAAGCGATCAAGTGGGGCACCGACTACATCCTCAAAGCCCACGTTACCGATGGCAGCAGCACTCAGGAGTTTTGGGGCCAGGTGGGCAACGGCCAGACCGACCATGCCTACTGGGGGTCGGCAGAGGATATGACGATGGAGCGTCCCGCCTACAAAATCGATCGCCAGAATCCGGGCTCTGACCTGGCGGGGGAATCGGCAGCGGCCCTGGCGGCGGCCTCAATGGTATTCCGCTCCGCCGACCCCCGCTATGCCGATCGCCTCTTGAAGAACGCCGTCCAGCTCTTTGAGTTTGCCGACACCTACCGGGGCAAGTATTCCGACAGCATCCCCGACGTCCGCAACTTCTATAATTCCTGGAGCGGCTATCAGGACGAGCTGGCCTGGAGTGCCACCTGGCTGTACAAGGCTACGGGAGAAAAGTCCTATCTGGACAAGGCCGAGAGCTATTACCAAGGTTTGAATCCCCAGTGGACGCAGAACTGGGACGACAAGTCCTACGGCACGGCGCTGCTGCTGGCCCAGGAAACCGACAAGGCCAAGTACCACGCTGATGTGCAGTCCTGGCTGGACTACTGGTCCGATGATAGCGGTGCCGGGATTGACTACACCGACGGCGGACTGGCCTGGCTGGACCAGTGGGGCTCCCTGCGCTATACGGCGAACACTGCCTTCATGGCAGGGATTTATAGCGATACCACGGATGAGGGCGATCGCTACGCCACCTTTGCCGAAGACCAGATTGATTACCTGCTGGGAGACAACCCCCGAAACGCCAGCTACATGGTGGGCTTTGGCAATAACTCACCCCAAAACCCCCACCATCGCGGCTCCCACGGCGGCACCTGGGCCAATTTTAACAGCAGCAGTCCCAACGAATTCACCCTCTACGGAGCCTTGGTAGGCGGCCCGGCCTCTGCCGATGACTTTGACTACAAGGACGATCGCACGGACTACATCCGCAATGAAGTCGCCCTGGATTACAACGCAGGGCTGACGGGGGCACTGGCGCGGTTATCGGAGCAGTTTGGTGGCGATCCGCTGACCAATGCTCAGCTGGATGCGCTGCCGGGGATTGCGATCGCCAACCCCTAGATATCAGAGCGTTGGTAAATATATTGCCCTAGAGCGATATTGCCCTAGAGCGGGCAGGCAATCTGTTCGTTCCTCTTGACCCTGCGGGTGCTCGCGCCCGTGGGGATTTTTATAGAGACGCGCAAATCCTGCCTGTACCTGTCAGGGCGAGGCCCTGTACCTTCATCGATAAATATTTCGCAGCATTACACCGGTTTTCTTAAAGTTCTTATTAAGTTTCTGCGTATTTAAAACTTTCTTCACCCCGAACCCATCGTCAATCAAATATATCCTTAACAAAAAATGGACGTTCTTCCTGATTCCTCAGCGGTTTCACTGAACTTTTACTTATTTTTTGCCTTCTTAACAAGAGCAATACAGTAATTTCTCTAAAGCAACGATAAGCTATGGAGTAGTTAAACATTCTTTACGTTCGTCGTCGATTATTACGCATCAGGGGCTCTGCCGGGATGACTCTGAGATTTGATGGCCTCAGAGCAGCGCTAAGGTTTGCGGGCGTAATGAATAAACAAAATGACCGGTAATTTCCACTTAACCTTATTTAATCCTGAATCGAATAGCGGAGTTTGACCGATGAGTTTTCCCAAATCTTTCGTGACCTCGTCTGTGCTGGCAGGCATCACGTTTTGCTCAGCAACGTTACCTATGGCGGCCCTGAACTCGACATCAGTTGCGATTCAGCTGGATGAGGACCCCGTTTTCATGGGTCAAATTGAAGACATTGCGGCTCCCTACCTGGGATTTGCGACCGCCATTAGCTTGGGCGTGGGTGCCATTAGCCTATCGACCATGAGCTGGCGTCACGCATCCAAGAAGCTGTCGGATGCCGAAGACCAGATTCAGGCGCTCCGGCATCAACTGCAAGAGCAGGAAGGGCTGATCGAAAGTCTGCAGTTCTCGGAAACTCGTCTGGAAGCGGCAGGGCTATCTTCCTTCATCGAAGAGGATGAGTTTCAACTGGGAGAAGACGACCTGAAGAAATTGGCGATCGCATCCGCCACTGGGACCGGTCAAGCCGCCGCCAGCCAGGCCATGGCAACCTCAGTCCTGACAAAGTCCCAGGCGGCTCACTACGCCGCTGCCGCCCAGCCCCAGGATGCGGCACAGGCGCAGCAAGACGCTAATCTTACCGACGATCCGGCCCAACTCACCGAACTGCTGGGGCAGCTCAAGGTGGTGATGGCTCAGGTAGAGAAGCTACACGTGGTGGACTCCGACATGGCTGGGCAGTCTAACCAGGCCGCGCCGGCAGCCTGAGCTTCACTGCTAGCAGGCCCCAGGCTATCTTAGATAAGCTTCGGGCGGGAGGGGGGCGTCTGTGCGACTCCATACTGAGGCCGATTCATCCTCCGTATTGGCTTGGTCCGATCGCTGGCCGGCCTGAATCGTGCGAATCTCATTCCTGAGGGCTGAGCGCTGGACAGCATTCGGACTGGTTTCAGGCGGCGTTGTTTGACCAAATGGAAGGGCCAAGCTGAGGGTCCTACCGGCCTGTAGATAAAGCTCTCCGTCCGAGCTGTAGCGAATGATCGTGGCTAGCAAATCCTCACCCTGGCGCTCAATCTGTTGACGATACGGGGCCGTTTCCTGGGGCGCGACCGTTGCCACAAAGGTCACGTCAGGCAGTGCCTGAAACTCAGTTTTCAGCCTAGATTCGCTCAGCTGCCAAGTTTCTTTAAAGGTGCCGTCATCGGCAATTTGCCAAAGATTTAGCACCGTCTGCCAGAGACCCTGCTCGACGGTTGCGGTTTGTCTGGCTAAAACTGAGTAGGAAACATCATCGTTGGCATCTTTGAGAGGCCGGATGGCGGAAACCGTAATGCGGGTTTGGTCAGGAAGGGTGGTGCTGCCTGCTACCAGAAATGTACCGGGGCGATCGGATTGCTCCACCTGTCGAACGGATAAGTCAATGACGGGTGCGTTAACTAACCCTCCTAAAAATGGCAGTTGTATCTGAGTGCAGCTAATTAACAGGAAGCTGATACTGAGCAGCAAACCAATTTGAAGAATGCGACGCGGACGTAGGACTAACGGATCTGTACCGCAAAATGACGCAGGAGAGAAGCGGCGAGGCTTTGTGAGCATAACTGTTCTAAAGTCCTTGTAAATCTGCTGTCTTGACTAAAGCCTAGGGGATCAAAGTTCAGTATTCGCAATACTAACTTCAGTGATTCAACAAAATAAACCGGGGATTTATGAAGATATTTGGCGATCGCCCTAAATTTGCGTAGACTATTGGACGTGAATCTTCACTCCTGGTGAAAGTATGAACTTTATTTAAAGGATTTAAGCAAATTCCACGGTACAGATCCGGTTGTTCACTGACACGATTGAAACAAGCTTTAGCATCACGAAAACACACTCACCTACCTGGCAAAAAACATAATGCCCATGCAATTCAAGCCAGCCCCAACTACCAGGCTACCGATCTCCTCAACGTCCATAATTGGCGTCGGGCTTTGGGCCACGGTGATTCAGTTGCCCGCTCTATCCGCTCCAGTTGCGCTCAACGACGCCTACACCAATTCCAGCGAAACGCTTCCGTCAGCCCTTGGGGAAGCTGCAGGCTTGGAGGCTGATGAGTCGCTGTTCGAGCTGCGATCGCAACTCAATCACCCTGCCTTCACGCTGCTAACAGATGCTACCGATGCGGCTGGCGATCGCCCCACTGCCAGCACCACCCTAACCGTGACTTTGGATCATGCTGAGGCCGAGGAGCCCACGGCGTCTGCTCTCTTTAGTGCTGCCGATCAGGCTCTGGAACCCGACGCTCCCTTTTCCTTCACAGCGGCACCTGACCCAGTCCCCGGAGTCCTGCCGTCTGCAACAGTTCTTCCCACGGCAGTGCCTCCTACAGCGGGTTTAGACAGTCAGCCCGAGGCGATCGCCATTCCCACGCCAACGCCATCCCCAGCAGCGGTCGTGGCGGCTAACCGCACACCGCAATCTTCCCTGACGTACGACCCCACCGATGCGTTCCAGTTTCGTCCGCCAACTCCCCAGCCAGTCGAGATCGTGGCCACCGGAACCGCACCGATCCCCGACTGGATGAATCCCGGTACGGCTCCGTCTGACCCAGTGCCCGTGGAGGCAGCACCGGGCAGCTATCTTGCGCCCAACGCCCCTGATGCGCTGACCGCTTCAACTCCCTTCACCTTCACGCCGCCGCCCTCCGTTCCAGGGAGTTCTCCAGGGAGTTCACAGTACCAGGCGATCGCCCCCACCCCTAGCACCCTCCCGCCGGGCAGCTCTCCTGTCATTGTCATCGTCGTTCCGCCGGGTGGCGACCTGAGCACCTTGCCACCGTGGTTGACGGAGTCGGTTCGCGCCGCCAGTTCAGCGACGGTCCCCTGGGCCAATGGCGCTCCCCTTTCCACTTCGTCATCTGATTTGGTGGGCCAGTCGCCCACTCCTCCCCTCCAGCCTGTTCCCTCCGCGCCCGTTCCCATCCAAACATCCGACCCAGGCCCCCTGACGCCGCCTTCGGCCCAGTTTCAGGGGGCGGTGGTGCTGCTGGATGACGACCTTTCGGCCCGTGCCCGCCTGACGGCTGTATACCCGGTCACGCCAGAACTGCTGTTTGGCGGGTCTTTTGAGATCACTGAGGGGGAGATCTTTGCCGACTCCGAGCTGGAAGGGGCCAACATCAATGAACTCTACCTCACCTACGCGCTGCGGAGCGTCCCCAACCTGCGGTTTACCCTGGGGCAACTAGACCTTACTTCCTATTTTGATCGCAACAGCTTTGCCAAAGACGCCCTCACCCACTTCATCAATCCCGTGTTTCAAACCAATCCGGCCCTGGCAGTCAACGCCATTGGGTCGCGGGTCGGCGGTCTGGTGAACTACAGCGTCACAGATAATGTAGAGCTGCGTGCGGCGGTGTTTTCCTCCGATCGCAGCATCAGCGAGTTCGAGCTGGATGCCTTTGCCGGGGAGGTGGGGTTGCGCTTCGGCAACGCCATTGTGCGCGGCACCTACGTCTCAGCTCGGGATGGCGGATCGGATGACGGTCCGGGAGAGATCTTTGGTTTCCTGCGGGATGATGGCACCCTGGGCATCGACGAGGACGACCGCGAGGAAGCCTTTGGCGTCAACGCTGAGGTCTTTATTCCCGGCATCAACATGGGGCTATTTGGTCGCTATGGTCGCCAGGAAAACCTGGACGCCGACTTTGTTGCCGATACCTTCAGCGGCGGCTTCAACTTCCTAGACGTGTTTATTCTCGACGATCGCCTGGGGCTGGCCTACGGTCGAGCACTCTCCAATAACGACGAGCGTCGCGACCGGGGGGATGAAATCCCGGATGTGCTGGAATTTTTCTATGACTTCCCAATCACGCCTTTCCTGCGGGCTGGATTCACGCTCCAGCAGCTCAACGAGTTTACCGAAACGGTGGCAGGTTTCCGGATTCGCACTGACCTAGACGTGACGCCATAGGTAGAAACAACGATCCAATTTCCTAAAGTAATTTCCTAAAGTTATCCCACCGCTCACCCTTTGTCCATTCCTGATTTTGACCTAGAGACGAGACAGCATGAGGACCAGACCAATTGCCCAATTCCCTAAAATATTGACGCGATCGCACCCCTCTCCCCGCCAGCGGTGCCTCAGCAGCCTGGTGAGCCTGAGCCTGCTGGGGACTTTTCTGGGGCCGGTCGTGCTCACCCCAATTGCGGCGATCGCCCAAGCCGTGCCCACCTCCGTGCGTCAGGGCTATACCCTGCTGGAGCGGGGCTGGGTGGACCAGGCCATTGAGGTATTTGAACAAGCGGTGCGGGCCAATCCCCAGTCGGTGGAGGGTCGCCTGGGGCTGGCGATCGCCTACCGTCGGGCCGGGCGGGACGAACCAGCCTTCCGCACCTACGAAACTGTCCTGCAGCTCGACCCTGACAACCGCCTCGCCCTCAGCGCCCTGGGAATTCTGGGGGGCTTTCGACCCGAGTGGCAGGTGCGGGGTATCGAAGCCCTCACCACCCTACTGTCGCTGGAGCCCGATAACATAGATGCGCGATCGCAGCGGGCTTTGCTCTACGTGTACCAGGGTCAGTTTGCTGCTGCCCTGGAGGATTACGAGGCGGTGCTTCAGCAGAACCCAACGCCGGAGGTACTGGTGGGAGCGGCCCAAGCCTACACCTACAGCGGCAACTATGATCAGGCGCTCTCCCTGTTTAGCCGCCATCAGGCTACCGGAAGTTCACTGAACCCCGACGAGGCGATCGCCTATAGCGTCGCCCTGCGAGAGACGGGCAGTGCCGCCCAGGCGGTGAACGTGCTGGACAACCAGCTCCAGCAGGTGCAGCCCACTTCGACGGCTGCCGTGCGGCTACGGGGCGCACTGGCCTCGGCCTATGCTGCCGCTGGACAGACCCAGGCAGCACTGCAGGCGATCGCCCCGCTCCAGGGCCGGTTTGACTCCCGCCTCACCCTGGCCCGTGCCTATAGCGATATCGCCCGCTACAGCAATGATGCCAGCTACGACCAGGCCGCTGCCGAGCTTTACCGGCAGGTGTTAACCCAGACGCCTGACCTGACCGCAGGCATGGCGCGGGAGATTGCCGATGCCCTCAGCACCATTCCCAGCGAGCAGCGCTATGCCCTGACGGTCTATCAACAGTTGGTGCAGCAGTATCCGGGCGATCGCAGCCTCCAGGTGCAGCAGGCGGTACTGGAGCGCAACCTGGGACTAATTTCCAGCGCTGAGCTTCAGAGCCGCCTACAGCCGATTCTCCAGTCGGTGCCCAACGATGCCCTACAGCAGCGCACCATCGCCCAAACCCTGATTCGTCTCGACCCACCCGACGTGGCCCTGCTGCCCCTCTATCAAAACCTGGCCCAGTCGGGGGTGAACGAGCCCTTCCTGTACTTCCGTATTGCCCAGATCTTTAACCAGCAGGGCCAGTACGACGCGGCACGGGATGCCCTGTCCGTTTATGCGGCGTCCCCCGCCGGACAGCGAGATCCGTTTGCCAACCTGCTGCTGCTGGCCGAAATCGAGCGGCGGGAAGGCAACCTGGATGCCAGCGCCCAGCGCTACCAGACGATTCTAGCGGCCTCCCCCAGCGATCCCCAGGTGCTGACTGGGGCGCTTCAGGGCTACGCTACGGTACTACAGGCCCAAGGGCGTGTGGACGAGGCGATCGCCCTCTATGACCAGGTTATCGCCCTCAACCCTCAGGACCTGACCAAGCAACTGGGGCGGGCCAGCCTCGCTTACCAGGCCGATCGGATCTCGGCAGCGGAGGCGGAGGCGGTTTTAGGTCAGTGGGTCAGCAGTCGTCCAGCGGGCGACACGCCGCCAGAGCTTTACAGCCTGGTAGGTGCCCTGCCCGCCGACCCGGCACGGGAGCCGCTATACGATCGCCTGCTGGCCGCCAACCCCGACAGCATTCCGGTACAGATTCGCAAAATTCAGCTCGTTGCCACTCGCAGCCCCGATCTTGCCCAGGCCCAGGTGGCCCAGCTCATTGCCCGCAACCCCGACAATCTCAGCGTCTACTTTGTTCAGGGGCAGGTGGCGCAGGATCTGGGCGAACTGAATTTGGCGGCCCAGGCTTATGAAACCATTCTGACCGAGGAGCCCAATAATACCGGAGCACTGCTGGCCCTGGGTGGGGTGCAGTTTCAGCAGCGACGGCTAGAGTCCGCCGCCCGCTCCTACAACCAGGCCCTGGCCCTTGAACCCCAAAACCGCGATGCCCACATGGCTCTGGCGGATCTTACGGTAGTTGAAGGTAGACGGCTGGCAGCCCTCCGCCAGCTTGAGCAGTGGCAGGTAGAGCAGGCGGCCCGTGGCGTTGTAGACGAGGAAGTAACCCGACAGATGCAGCGCATTCGCGAAGGGTATCTGCAGCAGCGCGGCTTCCAGCCCCCGTGGGAGCGCTTTTAAACGTGGGAGCGTTTTCTACGCGTCAGCGTCAGGAGTTCTGAGTATTTACTGAATTTTTTTATCTGGCGTACAAGGAATGGTATCACCACTATGGCGACTTTCATGGGACCTTATGCTCGTCGAATCCTACTGCTGGCGCTAGTGAGCGGTCTGGCGCTGGCAGGCTGTGAGGAGGATGCCGCCACTAGCCGCAATGCCCGGCCTGATTCTCCAGCGATTGGAGTGGTTGACCGATCCACCACCAGCACTGACCTTTTGCTGGAAGAGAGCTGGCAGGTCTACAAAGACCGATTTATTCAGGGCGACGGGCGGGTAATCGACCGCGAGCGGCAGGATCGCACCGTCTCGGAAGGGCAGGCCTACGCCATGCTGCGGGCCGTGATGATCGACGACCCCGATACCTTTGCCCGCACCCTGGAATGGGCTGAGGCCAACCTGCGCCGCACCGATGCTGAAGGTAATCTAACCGATACTCTGTGGGCGTGGCAGTGGGGCCAGGCCCCGGACGGTAGCTGGCGCATCCTCGACACCAACTTTGCCAGCGACGCCGACCTAGATGCGGTGACAGCCCTGATTCTGGCGGCCCGCCGCTGGAACCGGCCCGACTACCTGGAACTGGCCCGCACCAAGCTAGAGGATCTGTGGGATCTGTCCACCGTCAGCGTGCCAGCGGCAGCGACCCGGTCAGGTCGCGATCGCTACTTCATGCCCGGCCCCGCTGAGGCATTTCTCACCCAGCCCAACCTGGTGTATCTAAATCCTTCTTACTACGCCCCCTACGCTTTTCGCCTGTTTGCCCAGATTGACCCGACCCGCGACTGGGAGGGCTTGGTGGACACCAGCTACGCCTCCCTGGTGCAGTCGGCGGACCTATCCGAAACGGGACTGCCCAGCGACTGGGTCGCCCTCGACCAGCGCAACGGGGAATACTACCCGATCGGGCCATCCCAGCCCCTGCGCAGCGTTTACAGCTTCGACGCCTATCGCGTCTGGTGGCGGGTCGCCCTGGATGCTGCACTGTTTGACGAACCGCGAGCCTACGACTTCCTGGAAACCTATCTCGCTCCCATCGAGGAGATCTGGCGATCGCAGCAGTCCGTCCCCGCCACTATCGGTTTGGACGGTCAGCCCCTGGTGGACTACGACTCCACCGCCCAATACGGCATGCTGTACGCTGCCTTCTATCTCACTGACCCCGATCTGGCGGCGCAAATCCTCGACCAGAAGCTTCTGCCCCGCTATCAAAACGGCATCTGGGACAACGACACGGCCTACTACACCCAAAACCTGAGCTGGTTTGGGCTATTCTCAGCGTCCGATGTGGCTTCAACCTGGCTACGGCCCTAGAGATGCTGCTCAGGCTCAAGCTGGGGACCGGGCTGATCATCTTGCAGAAAGAAATTTAGCGATCGCCAACCCTTCCCTCCCCTCCCCACTCTTATCCCCTCCGCTCAGTTCTCATCCACCCTGGTTTAACCTATGATCCGCCTACTCCTTCAGTGGTTTACCAACCGTCCTCGCCTCAACTGGGGGCGATCGCAGCATCGTCCCTTCCGTCACTGGCGACAGCACTCCCTGGGACTGCTCCTATGTGTAGGAGCCCTCAGCCTAGGGATGGCGATCGCCCCTACCCTGGCAACGGCTCAAAGCGATGCTGACTTGAGGCAGCAGGAAAACCAGCTCATCCGCGAGTTTTCCCTGCCGAGCCGCCCTGCCCCTGCCCCGGTTTATCGACCCCGCCCTAACCCGGCCCCGGCTCCGGCCCGGTCGAATCCCCCGGCCCCACGCCCCGCCGCTGCCTCACCGGCCCCGGCAGATCCAGCTCCAGCCGCTCCGGCGACGGACTCGGAAGCGGCTGAAGCTCCCGAGGCTCCTGAGGTCCCGCCCCTGAGCCAGTACGTGCTGGAGTTTAACCGCAGCCCCGTCGTGGGTAATCGGCTCCGACTCCAGGGGGTTTATCCAGAGACCCGTTTGGGATTCACCCGACCGCGAGATTGGACGGTGGAAGGGGTGCGAGCGCTGCTGCGCTTTCAGCACTCACCAGACCTGATTGCTGACCGCTCGTTTTTAACGCTGCGGCTCCAGGACACCAGCATCGGCAGCGTGGCCTTAAACCAGGTCAATTCGGAAATCGCGGAGGCCACCTTCGACATTCCGCCTAATTTGCTGCAGGACTATAACGAACTGTCCATCGTCGCCGAACAGCACAGTTCTGACACCTGCACCAACCCCGCCGATCCCATGCTGTGGACGGAGATTCTGCCCGATTCCAAGCTGGTGTTCGACTACCGGCCCAAGCCTTTAGCGCTAAACTTCAGCCAGTTCCCGGCTCCCTTTATCGACGATCTCAGTATCGAGCCCAACCGACTAGCCTATCTGCAGCCCAGCCAGTACAGCGATGGCTGGCTTAGTTCGGTGGCTCGCTTTCAGGTTGGAGCGGCACGACTGTCGGGTTCCCACGCCCTGGAAACCCACCTAGTCGATGAGCTGGCGGATCTGCAATGGGGCGATCGCCTCATCATTATCGGTACGCCCGCTGAGCAGCCGCTGATGGCCGATCTGGAGCTACCCTTCGATTTGGAAGATGACCAAATTTTAGATGGGGACGGCAATCCTCTTCCAGACGATGAAGGCGTACTGATGTTGTCAACGGTGGAAGAGGGGAGCGTTCCGGTGCTGGTGGTCAGCGGCAATGGTGCTGAAGGGGTGGTGAAAGCGGCGCAGTCCCTCGTTCAGCCGCAGGATCTCGAAATTCAGGCGGGGCAGGTTTTGCTGGTGAACGGCGTGTCGGAGGTGAGCAGTCCGTCGCCGCGCAACTGGCCCGGCTATCTGCCCGCCGATCGCAACTCCTTTCCGCTGAGAGATCTGACGCTGGCCGGAAACCAGCCATTTCAGGATGTGACCGTGCGCGGCACCACGGCTCCTCCCATTCGCGTTCCATTCCATGCCCTACCGGACGATGCCTTCCAGCGGGGCAGCACCATGCGCCTGCGCTACAGCCACAGTCCCCTGGTCAATCCCCGCACCTCGTCGGTGGACGTGCTGCTGGACGATGTCACCATTTCCTCAAAGCGCCTGGGTGCCTGGAGCGGTGGCCGTAAGTCCTTCAAGCTGGAGCTACCCCCCAACCTGATTCAGCCTGATTCAGTGCTGACGGTTCAGTTTGTCATGCACCCCCGCGAGCAGGAACTGTGTGGCCCCTCCGCCGACCAGCAGCTCTGGGGCACCTTACATGGAGACACCCAGTTTGACCTCAACCGCCATCAGTCGGTGCGTCTGCCCGATCTGAAGCTGCTGCAAACCGGCTTTCCCCTGACCGCACCCCAGGATCTGTCCCAGGCGGCGATCGTGCTGCCCGATACCCCCACCGATGCCGATGTGCGCACCCTGCTGGCGGTAAGCCAGCGGTTGGGAGCGGTGAGCCAGGCCAATTCTGTGAAGCTGGCAGTCTACCGGGCAGGCAACATTCCCGGTGAGGAGCGGGATCAGCGACACCTGATTGCAATTGGAGAGCGCGATCGCTTCCCCATCCCTGAAGCCATTGCCCCTGGCCCAGACCGCGGCGGCTTTAGCCTAGCAGGAAACTGGATGCGGCTATGGAACGGTAGTCAGGTCCAGGCGTTTCCCGACAACGAGGGGGTGATTAAAGCCGTCCTCTCGCCCCAAAACCCCGACCGCATCATTCTGGCGCTGGTGGCTCAAAGCGATGAAGGACTCACCGAGATCCAGGACGTGTTTAGCCGCGATGCCCTCTTTAGCCAGCTCTATGGCGATACGGTGCTGATTCGGCGCAATGAGGCTAACCCCAGCGCCTACGATGCCAGCGGCTATACCCTGACCTTCCTCAGCCAGTCGCCGCAGCGCCAGATTCAGCAGGTCAACTCCCTCAGCGGCATCTCCCAGTTTTTGCAGGACTATTGGTTCCTGCTGCCCACGGGCATCGTGCTGCTGACCCTCCTGCTCTATGGGATTTCCCAGGTTTACGTCAACCGCCTTGGCCAGTCGCAACCGGAAGCAAAATAGCGATATGACGACCACCACTCCTCCCCAATCTCCTCCCTCGCCGCAGCGGCAGTCCTGGCTGACCCGTGGACTCCTCAGCATCCCGGCGATGTGCGATCGCCTCCTCTCTAAGTCAGGTCGCTGGCCGTTGTTCTGGCTGGTGGTTGCCCTCCTCACCCTATCGATGCCGTTCATCGTAACTCCGGTGGCGGTGTGGCAGCAGGGGGCGATCGCCGTCTTCCTGGTGGCCCTTGGCTGGCTCGTCGTGCGGCTGGAGCAGGGCCAGTCGCAGCAGCGCGCCAGCGAATACCTCCACCTGTTTTTGGCCTGGTTGAGTATTGTCACCACCCTGCGCTATCTCTACTACCGCACCAACTACACCCTCAATTTGGACACGGGGGTCAACGCCTTCTTTAGTCTGCTGCTCTACGCGGCGGAGCTGTACGCCATCTTTACGCTGCTGCTGTCCTACTTTCAAACTCTGAAGCTGCGCGATCGCGTTCCCGTTGACCTGGCAGCGTTTCCAGCGGCTCAATTACCTGCTGTTGATGTCTATGTCCCCACCTATAACGAAGACGTGGATATCGTCCGCAAGACTGCCCTGGCGGCGATCGCTCTGGACTATCCGGAAGAGAAGAAGCGGGTCTACATTCTCGATGATGGCCGCAAGTTCCCCGAGCGGCGCATTAAACTGCGGCACATGTGCCAGGAACTGGGCTGCACCCTGCTAACGCGGGACAACAATGACCACGCCAAAGCTGGCAATATCAACACAGCGATGCAGCGCACCAGCGGGGACCTCATTCTTATCCTCGACTGCGACCATATCCCGTCCAAGCGCTTCCTTCAGGAAACCGTTGGCTTTTTCTCTGACCCCAAAGTCGCCCTGGTGCAGACGCCCCACTGGTTCTACAACCCCGACCCCTTTGAACGTAATCTGCTCACCCAGGGACGGGTGCCGGTAAACAACGAGCTGTTCTACAAGGTCATCCAGAAGGGAAACGATTTTTGGAACGCTGCCTTCTTCTGCGGCTCCGCTGCCGTGATTCGTAAAGATGCCGTTATGGAGGTCGGCGGCATTGCGGTGGAAACGGTCACCGAAGACTGCCATACCTCCCTCCGCCTCCATTCCCGAGGATACGAGTCGGTCTATTACGACAAAATCATGGTGGCGGGGCTGGCTCCCGAGAAGTTTTCCTCCTACGTCGGGCAGCAGGTGCGCTGGGCGCGGGGCATGGCGCAGATTCTCCGCCTGGAAAATCCTCTGTTCAACCGCAAGCTGAAGCTGAGCCTGTCGCAGCGGCTGTGCTATCTGTCGGCCACCTCCCACTTCTTCTTCGGCTTTCCGCGCATTATGTACGCTCTGGCCCCGGTGCTTTACCTGCTGTTTGGGCTCAACCTGATTCGAGGATTGGGTGTGGAAACTCTGGCCTACGCGTTGCCCCACATTATTCTGGCGATGAACGCCAACTACATCACGCAGAAGACCGTGCGCTTCTCGTTCTGGAATGAAATCTTTGAATATGCCATGGCTTTCCAGGACGGGATTGTCACCTTCATGGCGCTGCTAAATCCCAAACTGGGCAAGTTCAACGTCACAGACAAGGGCGCATCCGTCACCAAGCGCAGCTTTGACTGGGATTCTGCCCGCTCGACCCTGATGATGCTGGTGCTGCTGCTGCTGTCGCTGGTGGCAGTGCCCTTCTGGTTTTACCTGCGCCCCGACTCAACGGAGGCGGTGGTAATTAACGCCCTGTGGAGCATTTTTAACCTGATTCTGCTAACGGCTGCCCTGCTGGTGGCCATGGAGCAGCCACAGATGCGCCGTGCCCATCGCCTGAAGCGCTCCCTCCAAACCATCGTCTATGCCTCGAACCAGGAAAGCTGGACCGGGCAAACCCTCGACGTGAGCGAAACAGGAGCCCGAATCCTGCTGGACAGTTGGCCCAATCTGCCCGACGTGATTGAGGTAGAGCTGATGGGAGACTTTGGGGCTAGGGCTTTCCTCGACGCTCAGATTCTGCGGGTGGAACCGCTGGATGACCAGCAGGTCATCGTTTCGGTGGAGTTTATCAACGTCACTCCGCCCCAGTATGACGGGCTGGTGCTGACAATCTACTCAGATGTGGACGAGTGGTATTCTCAGCGGCGCATCTTGTCCGATCGCCCCTTCGCCTCGCTCCGATTTTTTGTCACCAGCCTCATGCGGGTCTTTCGGGAGTTTCAGCCTGCATCGTCTGTAGCCGTACGGAAGCTGATTCAGGCGAAGACTCGAATTTACTGGAACGGCCAGTTCTACAGCGGGCTGGCAACGGAAATTAACTCGCGCATGCTGCGGGTTGAGCTGGAATCTCCCAATGCCCATGAACTGTCTATCCTGCGGCAAGTACAGCCGCCCGTCGGTGTGCTGATTGCTCCAGGGGATGAGACCGAGCGCCCCGTGCGTTTGGTGGCTCAGGTCACCTCCCTCGATGCAGTTCAGCCCCATAAAACCGATAAGGTTTCTTATCAGCTGTCGGGATACTCCCAGTTATTTAGCATCGAGCTGGTCTTCCCCAAACATCTCGATCGCCGTCAGGGTCGAAAGATTCGGGCTTTGTTGAAGGATTTGTAGCTGCACACTGGAGCAACCTCATTTTTGGCAGAGCGATAGAGGCGATCGCCCCGGTTGAGCTATACTCTTTGGGCAGCGGCTCCCGCTGTTTGGGCGATGGGGTCTGCTGGCCCCAGCGGATGTGACTGCTACCAGCCTATGCCCGATTCTCCTCTAGACTTAGGACTGCTGTTTCTCACCGGCATTTTCACAGGCGTTCTCTCTGGGGTTCTGGGTATCGGCGGCGGCGTGCTGCTGGTGCCTGCCCTCACCCTCTTTGGCACATCGACCGTGCAGGCTACTGCCACCAGCCTGGTGGGGGTCTTCCTCAGCGCCACCTCAGGAAGTCTGCAAAATCTCCGCACAAAACAGCTTAACTGGCGCATAGCCCTGACCCTGGGCGCGTTTGGCATCCTCACAGCGCAGTTGGGGGCCTGGTTGGGCGATCGCATTCCTGACACGGCCCTTTCCCTCGGGTTCGCCGCCCTGCTGCTGGTGACCATTTACTTAATGAATTTACGGAAGCGGCTGAAGCAGGAGCAGTCAGGTCAGGGCGAGGATGAGCCGGACAATGGCGATCGCCCCGACGATGATTCAGGAGCCGATCAGCAAACCTATCGATTCAAGCCAATCGCAGGCATTGGGCTACTGGCCGGAGTGCTGTCAGGCTTGTTCGGCGTGGGCGGCGGCGTGGTGATGGTGCCGCTCCAGGTGCTCTTTTTGAGGGAACCCATCAAAGTTGCGGTGCGGACCAGTTTGGGGGCAATTGTGGCGATCGCCATCTCCGGCATTATCCAGCACACCCTCAACAATAACGTCCTGTGGCTGCCGGGTCTGTGTATTGGCGTGGGCGGCGTGTTGGGGGCGCAGATCGGCACGCGGCTGCTGCCCAAGCTGCCGGATCGGATGGTCAATTTGCTGTTCAGACTGCTGCTGATTGCCCTGGCGGTTTATATGGTGGTGCGGGGAGTGTAGGAATTTGGGGGTGGTGGCGCAGCGCGTCACCACCCCCGTAGTTCACCAGCGTGAGAATTATTTTCAATTGCAGGCTATGATAGAAGGGGTCGTTCTTGGGGGCGATCGCGTTTTGCTCTAGTCGTCAAAACCCTGCTAGAGAGGTTTCCCGTCTATGAATACCCGGTCGTTTACTGCCTCTGGTCAGCTCACTGGCTTCATCATCGAGGATGGCTACAAGCTTAAGGCCATCAAGCTGCTGGTTAATGGGGTGGAATATCGAATTAAGCTGTCCAAAGAACTGCGGCGATCGCTTCCTGCTGATTTGGCTATTGGACAGACGGTTCAGGTTTCTGGCTGGGGCAAGCGAGAGCAAACCGGCATCCTGAAGCTAACGGCGGACCTAATTCAAGTCGGGACGGTTGCTTCGCCGGAGTCAGCCGACGCTCCGCCAACTGAAGCAACAAATTCTCTGGCCGATCCTACCACTCGGTCAGTAAAGCCCAAGGCGAAGGTGCTGGTCTGTCAGAAGTCTGGCTGCTTAAAGCGGGGAGGATATGGTGTTTGTGCGGCGCTGGAAGAGGCTCTGCGCGATCGCCAACTGGCCGATCAGGTCACCGTTCAGGGGACGGGCTGCATGGATCGCTGCAAGGCCGGTCCCAATCTGGTGTTCATGCCGGATCGCGCCCGCTACAGCACCGTGCGGGCTGACGAAATCGCCGCCCTGGTGGAGAAACATTTGCTGGTCTAGGGGCGAAGCATTCGGCAAAAATCTCTAATTCTCGACACCAACCTTCTCAGCGGCTGGCTGCCGAATGCCTCGTCTGGTGCGATCGCGGTCCTACGCGTGGCAGGTGCAGCCTTCGTGTCCACAACCCGCGCCCGCTTCATGGTCATTGGCACAGGCTTCACTGCAATAGTACTTGTTGTCCTTTTGAACGGCGCTGTCGGTGCTTACGATGCACAGGCAAGATTCGCAGGCACACTTCATTTGGGTAACGGTTGCCATAATAGTCTCCTGGAGTGAGAGGGTTGATGTCTGAACGACTGTTCATATAATTTGAATATAACATCTGAATAGACGTTCAGGTATTCAGGAGGCATAGAATTAAGCTTTTCTTAGCCTTCGCTGTGCTTCAGCCCTTATGCGAAGGAGTAGCGGGCGGTGTTGCGGTCGTCCAGCAGAGCGCTGATGGCTTGAGCGGTGAGCACCGTGTCTGCGAAGGTCATCAGCAGGTCGCCGCTGTCTCCCAATGGGGAGGGGGTAGTGCGAAATTCGGTAGCGCCACTGAGAACGATGACCTCTACCTGGTCGATGCCGGTAATGGCGAGGCGATCGCGCTCAATATCAAACGCCTGCACTACATCGCTGCCGTCTCCCTGATGGTAGAGAACTGTATCGGTTGCACTGTCTTGCCCCAGGTGCAGCACGTCATCCCCCAGTCCGCCTGTCAGTTCGTCCTGGCCCAGTCCTCCCTCCAGGATGTCGTCGCCTGCGCCTCCGACTAAGCCATCATTACCGTTACCCCCTTCCAGGAGATCATCCCCCTCGCCCCCGTCGAGCCAATCATCGCCCCCTTCCCCATCCATG
>JBHJGR010000129.1:0-4417 GCA_050331615.1 Elainellaceae cyanobacterium | reverse complement strand
CGCTTCAAAACTCAAACCGTCCGCTTTGGAACGCGATCTGCCAGCTTCTGAACTCGACGCGCCAGCTTCCGATCTCGAAACGCCGCCTTCAGAAGCGCATTCTAGCGGATGTCTATCTAAGCCGGGAAAGCCGGTTTGGATGGGGAGACAGAATCCAGGAGACAGAATCCAGGAGAGAGCTGACTTCTGGGTATCAACTTAATGCGGAAAATCTTGGTTGGACAGGAGACAGAATCCAGAATTCAGAATTCAGGAGGAAGCTGACTTCTGACTCCTGACTCCTGAATTCTATTCTTGGGAAAGTGTCCCGCTTTACGTTGATACCCGCCCTCCCCCATCAAACACAATCCCGAACGCTACTCCAGGCGACAGCCGCTGGAGCACCTTCAGATGCATCTCCGCGTCCCCTCGGCGGCGAAACCGGGCGACAATCTGCGGTTTGCTTCCTGGGAGCGATCGCACGACACACCAGGAATGAAGCTGTTCTGTATAAGTCGCCTTCATCTCGCTCATCGACAACTCCTGTGCTGGCTGGGCTGAAAGGTACTTTGGATGACGCGCAGAAGCTGGCGGTGAGTGGCAGACTGTTCCTGGGGATGCAGCACCCAGCTATCGACAGGAGACGGCTGGAAGGTAAGCTGGTAGGACTTGTCGGGGCTGACCTGGATTGTCCACACTGCCCGTCGGGGATGCTTCCGCATCGCATATCCTCGTGCTGCCAATGCCGCTCGAATTGCCGCCACCTCCTGGGCCACCTGCTGGCCGACGCTAATCCTCACTGTCGTCATGGCTGTCCCACTCACCTGCTGCAACACATCAAACGTCAGGCTAGCGAGAGCTGCCCGAAAAAGAAATATCACCTGGCAATTTCTTTTTTGCTCAAGATGTGCTGTCGCTCGTCTGGCTCGGTTGGCTCTGCTTCCAGGAACTGCTGAGGACAGAGCGCCTCCCGCAAGTGATCTGGAATTTCGTGGTAGTGCTCCAGCAAGAAATCGGCGATCGCCAAGTGCCGCAAATCTTCCCGCGAAGGACGACGGTAGTGCTGCCCTTTGGCAAACCAACGGCGGACGGTGGAGATGGAGCGGGAACAGATGGTGGCGATCGCCACCATTGGCTGCAAAGGCGGTGTCTCCGAGTTTCTGGAGCGGCTTGGACGGGGGGAGTTCGTGATCGTGGAGGCTTCAGCAACTGAGACTGAGCAGCAGCGCCAGTAGCACTCTTCCTTTTTCAAGTAGCAAAGTGGGGGCGATCGCCACCCAGCAGCATAGCAATCCGAAACAAGTTGCAGGAACCATGCAAGAATAAGCCGGAGTGAATGATTAGGAGTCAAATCAGCCCTATGTTGAGGGAAAGGAGCATGCGGCAATTCTTGTTATGGTTTACCCGGTGCCTGGTTGCCATCCTGGTGAACGGCGGGCTGATTCTGGGGACGGCTGATGCCGCGGTGGCTCAATCTGCTCACACGATTACCTGGGCTGATTTGCAGCCCAAGCAAACCGTTGACTTTGCCGCCACCTTTGGGCATCTCAGCCACGAGCAGCTTCAAGATCTCGCTACTTTGGCACGGATTCGCTGGTGGCTTGAAGATGGCCAAATTGGCCCTGAAAGCAGCGATGCGCAAACCGGGGAACGGCTTGCGCAGACCTTGACTCAGCAGGGATTGGACGTGGAGGCACTCATCCGTCAGGTCAACCAGGTGCATGCCCAGGCGAACGATACGTCGAGCATTGTGGGGCAACAAATCAGAATCTCTGGGTATGTGCTGCCCCTCGAACAGGCCGAGCCGGGCCGGGTGTCTCAGTTGCTACTAGTGCCGTTTGTGGGAGCCTGCATCCATGTGCCGCCGCCGCCGCCCAATCAGATCATCTACATCGAACCACCGGCTCCCATTGAGGCTCCAGGGCTGTTTTCTCCCGTTTGGGTAGAAGGCCAAATTCGTCAGCAATCCGCCAGTTACGACCTGTTTCGAGTGGATGGTTCACGGCAGGTGCAGGTCAGCTACGCGATGAGCCTGGCATCCATTACCCTTGGCTCGGCCCAGCCATCGGTCAGTCAGCCGCTGGTGTCGATGCCGCAACTCCTGAAAGAGTATCCCTGGTGGCAGGCGATACAGGTTGGAGTGGTCGCCCTATTCGGCCAGACGATGGGCAATATTCAGAGGGGCGACTCGCCATCGGCGCTGTGGTTGGGAGTGCTCATTGCTTTTGGCTACGGGGTGATTCATACCCTGGGGCCAGGACATGGCAAGGTGGTCATCACCTCCTACTTTATCGGTAACGGGGGCAATCTCTGGCGGGGAATCAGCATGGGAGCCCGCATTGCCTGCTTTCATGTGATGTCGGCCATTGGCGTTGTCGTGCTGGCCGACTGGATGATGCGGCTGACGATGGGGAGCACTCCATCCGACTACTATGTGGTGCGGCTGATGAGCTACGGTGCGATCGCCCTCATCGGCGGCTGGATGCTGCGTCAGGCACTCCGCTCAAACCAGCCCAAGAAATCCATCGCCATGGCCAGCCCCAGCCCTGAACTGCTGATGGCTGGACGTCTGAGCGATCGCATCTTGACGACACAACCGTCGGTCCCTTCCCATCGGCAACTCAGCAATTGCCAGTGCTTCAGTTGCACCAGTCATCCGGGGACGATGGGCTGGCTTTCTTTAGCGGTGGGTGCGGTGCCCTGTAGCGGAGCGCTCCTGATGATGCTCTATGGGCTGGCAAATAACATGGTGGGGCCTGCGGTGCTGATGGTTCTGGCCATTTCCCTGGGTATGGGGGTGACGCTGTCTGCCATTGGCCTGATTGCGCTTTGGGGCCGAGACTACATGAGTCGCCGCGTCGGGAAGACTTCTCGATACCGCGAGCGGCTGCTGCGGACGCTCAATATCACCGGGGCCAGCGGCGTTTTGCTGGTGGGACTGCTGCTGTTCATCATCACGCTCAATGGCGGCAGGGTGCCTTCGTATGGCCTATAGAGCCAGGTCGGGAAGGCTAGAACTCCCTGCCCTAGTGGCTACTACATACACACATCTTGGCCCTCACCCCCTCAATCCCCCTCTCCCAAAAATGGGCGAGGGGGAGGTAAGACAAGGCTTTCCGGCTCCCCTTCTCCCGCTCTGAGAGAAGGGGTTGGGGGATGAGGGAAAAGCCCGAACAGCAAGGGGTTCAGGACTTATGTGTACTTAGTAGGCCCTAGTGGGGAGAAAGTCAAACTTGCTGCATCTCCTGCCAGGATTGCGATAATACTTTCCCGGCAGACTTGGCAAAGACGACCGTTAGCAACAAGCCCACCGCTAGATCCGGCAGGATGGACTGGGTCAGAGAAACCAAGGCTGCCGCCGCCAGCACGGACGTGTTGGCAATGATGTCGTTGCGGGAGCATAACCAAACCGAAGACATGTTGAGGTTGTCTTGCCGATGCCGGGTGAGGAGCAGCAGACACAACAAATTAGCCAGTAGCGCCACCACCCCAATGGTGCCCATAATCGATGCTTCTGGACTCGCGCCCGCGAAGAGCTGATAGCTGGCTCTGGCAAAAACTGCGATCGCAAACAGAAACATAATGATTCCCTTGAGGAAGGCTGCTGCCGCCTGAGCCTTCACGCTCTTGTTGATGACGTACAAGCTGCTGGCGTACACCAGCGCATCCCCCAGCATGTCCAGCGAGTCGCCCGTCAAGGAGAGGGAATCTGCGCGGATACCCGCCCCAAACTCAACGACAAACATCAGCGCGTTGATGACCAGGACTACCCACAGCACCCTGGCCTGCTGCTTTTTAAGCTTCGATAACTCACTGGCTTTGGCCTGACAGCAGCGATCGCCCATGACTCGGCTCCTCATTCCAACGTTCAAACTAATATTTGAATGTTATCGCGCTCAGACTCGACATTCAAGCCAGCGTTAGAATGTCTCACTCAACCAACTGCTGCAGAGCGTGGTGAAGCACCTCAGCGACCCGCTGATCCTTCAGGGAGTAGTAAGCCAGTTTGCCGTCACTTCTGTATTTCAGGATTTTGAGGTCCCGCAGTTTTCGCAGGTGATGGGAAGCCGTAGCAATCTTAATCTCAAGCAAAGACGCCACGTCACAGACGCAGAGTTCTTGGCCACCGCTAAGGGCATGAAGAATCTTTAAGCGCGATTTATCCGCTAAAGCGCCAAAAAGCACTTGAGCCGCTTCCAGCACATCGTCTTCTGGAAGTGCTTCATTCGCCTGAGTGACCAGCTCTACGTTGAAGCAACGCACCTGACAGATATCGTTTGGCTTTGACTTGGTCACAGAGCTTAGGAAAATAAACGCCACATGTCCTTCAATTTTAATAGTGCCGACTGGCCTGTTTGATGAGAGCTGGCACTATTCGTTCACTCGCCAGCTTGGCTCCAAACAGGTTGCGTGCCACTGGCCCCAATTGTAGTGCTGC
>JBHJGR010000128.1:0-11416 GCA_050331615.1 Elainellaceae cyanobacterium | reverse complement strand
TTTTTTATTCTTATATAAAATACCTCGGTTTTGGGGGGGTGCGCCCTGGGGGGGGGGCGCACCCCGCTCGATTTGATTTATGGCCATGTACTTAGTGAGTCAGTGCTGAATTGAAAATTCTTTCGGTTCCCATTTCAGATTGCTCTCGCGGTTATCAGCCTTAGTTCCTCATCATGCCACCGATGACTTCGTCTAGTCACCTTCCACTGTCACCTACCGATTCAATCCGACCTCGGTTTGTTCGACGATCCGGTTCGCCGCCGCCGAAACCCGATTTGCTGCTGATCCAGGATGAGACAGGCTGCTACTGCTCAATCTACTGGCGGAATGCCGAAGAATATGGGGTTAAGCTAGACGACCTGGTTGGTCAGGCTCCTAATGAGCAGTTTGAACCCGTTAGCATTGCGCCCTACCTCAATCGAATTCGCCACGTTCTCAACTGCCTCACGCCCGACCAGTTTAACTATACGTTTCGAGTGGGCGATCGCTATCTGGTATTTGACCTGGTGGTGAGCCCCCTGCTGGTGCCCAATGGAGAAGTCAGCCAGGTAACGGTGATCGGCCACTACCTCCACAGCATCAGCCGTCCCGAGGCGATCGCCCTCACCAAAGACGCGGTGCAAATCAGCCCGGGCACCACCCTGCGCTCCTACCAGAGCCTGCTGACCCGCGTAGCCTGGAACATTCGGCGCACGCTTGACCTAGAAACCATCTGGCAGCATACCGTACATGGCTTAGGGAACGCTCTTAACGCCAGCCGCTGCCTCATCTGCTCTTACAAGCCAGGCGGTGACGAGCTGACGGTGGTGGGGGAATACCGCCATCCCTCGCTGAAGCCCATGCTCAACCACGTGTTCAGCCTGGATGATGCGGGCTACCTACAGCAGGCCCTTGACACGATTCAGCCAATTGTTTTCTCCCAGGCTAGCGAAGACTGTAACGGGTCACCCGATTGTGGCGGGCCGCCCTGTCCGGCGATCGCCGTAGCCACCTCCTACCAAGACGAAGCCAATGGTCTAATTATCATCTGGCAGTCTGACTGTTCCCGTCCGCTCAGCGGCACTGAGGTGGAGATTATCCAGGAATTTGCCGACCAGGTGGGGACGGGCATCGCCCATGCTACCCTCTTTGCCGAGAGCCGAGATTTGGCGATCGAGCTGCAGCAGGCCAACGAAAACCTGATTCAGAAGCACCACGAACTCGAAGAGGCCCACAAAAATGCCGAGGAAGCCTCCCGCCTCAAAAGTGAGTTCCTGGCCAATACTTCCCACGAGCTGCGTACGCCCCTCAACGCCATGATTGGCTTCCTCAAGCTAGTGCTAGACGGCATGGCAGACGACCCGGAGGAGCAGCAGGAGTTCATCAACGAAGCCTATCGGTCGGCAGTTCACCTGCTCAATATCATCAACGACATTCTCGATATCGCCAGGATCGAGGCCGGGAAGATGCAGCTGGAGATGAACCCGGTGAAGCTGGATGAGCTGCTGACTGACCTGGAAAACTTTACCCGCACCCAGGCCGAGCAGAAGCAGCTCAGCTATGAGATTCTGCTGCCCGCTACTCGCGACCAGGTGATTCTCTATGGCAACTATCAGCGACTCCTCCAGGTGATGCTAAACCTGGTGGGGAACGCCATTAAATTCACCCATCAGGGCGGCATCACCATTACGGCGGAGGTGGCGGAGAAGCAGGACCCGGCTCAGCCCAGCATGGTAAAAATCAGCGTCGCCGACACGGGCATCGGCGTTTCCCTGGAAGACCAGGACAAGCTGTTTCAGTCCTTTAGCCAGGTAGATGGTTCCCGCACCCGACGGTTTGGCGGATCGGGGCTGGGGCTGGTGATCTCCCAGAAGCTAGTGGAGGCGATGGGCGGCGTGGTGAATTTCTTCAGCCTAGGCGAGGGCTTGGGTTCAACGGTGACCTTCACGGTGCCGCTCTATCAAGAACCAGTGATTGTAGATGACATTGGGGACGTGGATAATCCTGCCGAAGAATCCAACCTTTAGGGCGATCGCCACCCTAGTGGTCCGACACAGCTAACTTGATGAGATAGGTTGCATCGCGTAGGGTAGGCAATGCCCACCCGTCAAAAGTTTGACGCGATCGCCCAACCTACTACGGGTAGGGCTTTGATGAGAGCGGCGAATGTCCTTCCCTAGGTAGAACCACTGGGAGGGACAGCCTTGTTAGGGTTGAGAGGCTTTAATCATCGGAGCCGCTGGGCAAAAACTCTGGTGGGGAATGCCGTCGGCAGAGCTGGCGCTTCCGCTAATTGGCCCGAAACGCGCCCGGTTGATTGCCCCTCTCCCCTTCATCGAGCTTTCTCCTATGCATGTTGCAGTCTGGCCAGGTGACGTTTATCCCCTCGGGGCATCTTGGGACTACAAAGGCACCAACTTCGCCCTGTTTTCTGAGAATGCGACTGCGGTGAGTCTGTGCCTGTTTGATCGCGATGGCAGCGAGACCCAGGTTCCCCTCACGGAGGTCAGCAATTTTGTCTGGCACGGCTACCTGCCGGGAATCGGCCCCGGCCAGGAATATGGCTATCGGGTGGATGGCCCCTATGCTCCCCAGGAAGGCCACCGCTTCAACCCCCACAAGCTGCTGATCGACCCCTACGCTAAGGCCATCTCAGGCGAGGTGGGCAGTGGGCCAGAACTCTTCGGCTATGACTGGGAAGATCCGGAGGAGGATCTCTCCTTCTCCAAGCTCGACAGTGCGGAGCTTATGCCCAAGTCAGTGGTGGTGGATGAAACCTTTGACTGGGAAGGCGATGTCCTGCTGCGCACCCCCTGGCACGAGACGATTATTTACGAAGTGCATGTCAAGGGGTTTACCCAACTGCACCCCGACATTCCGAAAGAACTGCGGGGCACCTACGCCGGGATGGCCCACCCCGCCGCCATTGAGTACCTACAGCGGCTCGGTATTACTGCGGTAGAGCTGATGCCCATTCACCATTTCCTCTCCTGCCCTGGCCATCTGGTCGATCGGGGCCTGCGCAACTACTGGGGCTACGACTCCATCAATTTCTTCGCCCCCTTCTCCGGCTACAGCTCTAACGGCAATCTGGGGGAACAGGTCAGCGAGTTCAAGCAGATGGTGAAAACCCTCCATCTGGCCGGAATTGAGGTCATTCTCGACGTGGTCTATAACCATACGGGGGAGGGCAACCATTTTGGCCCCACCCTGTCCCTGCGCGGTATTGACAACGCCAGCTACTACCGCCTGGTGGAGGACGATCCCCGCTATTATATGGACTTTACGGGCTGCGGCAACTCCCTCCACATGCGCAGTCCCCAGGTGCTGAAGCTAATCATGGACAGCCTGCGCTACTGGGTGAGCGACATGCATGTGGATGGCTTCCGGTTTGACCTGGCCTCGGCCCTGGCGCGAGAGCTGTACGACGTAGACCGTCTGTCTGCCTTTTTTGACCTGATCCATCAGGATCCGGTGCTGGCCGGAGTGAAGCTAATTGCTGAACCGTGGGATGTGGGCACGGGAGGCTACCAGGTGGGTAACTTCCCAGTGAACTGGTCGGAGTGGAATGGCCAGTATCGCGACACGGTGCGAGATTTCTGGCGGGGACAGGACGAAACCCTGGGAGAATTTGCCTATCGCCTCACCGGCAGCCCCGACCTCTATTTCCAGATGAATGGGCGACAGCCCAACGCCAGCATTAACTTCATCACCGCCCACGATGGCTTCACGCTCAACGATTTGGTGAGCTACAACGACAAGCACAATGAAGCCAATGGGGAAAACAACCAGGACGGGGAGAGCAACAACTCCTCCTGGAACTGCGGTGAGGAAGGGGCGACCGATAACCCCGATGTGCTCAAGCTGCGGGAGCAGCAGCGGCGCAATTTTCTCACGACCCTGCTTCTGTCCCAGGGGGTGCCCATGCTGCTGGGGGGAGATGAGATTGGCCGCACTCAGTTGGGCAACAACAATGCCTACTGTCAGGACAACAAGATTTCCTGGTTTGACTGGCATCTGCCCGATGGCAATGAGGATTTGATCAACTTTTGCCGGGAGCTGATCTATTTCCGCCGACAGCACCCGGTTTTCCGGCGGCGCAAGTGGTTCCAGGGCCGAGCCATCCACGGATCTGAGGTGACGGACATTAGCTGGCATAACCCAGACGGTAGCGAGATGACCCAGGAGCAGTGGGATGTTGGCTACATCAAATCCATCGGCGTGTTTCTCAACGGTGGCAAAATTCCCAGCCCCGGCAGCCAGGGAGAGCGCATCAGCGACAATGATTTCCTGATGTTCTTCAACGCCCATTACGAGACGATTGAGTTTTATCTGCCCCAGGCGTTTCAGGCAGATCCCTGGCTGGTGGTCATTGATACTAAGGAGCCTCGATTTGCCAGTGAGGAGCAAATTTTCACCGGGGATCAAATTGTGCCCGTCGCTGCTCGCTCGCTGATGGTGCTACAGCGATAAAGATTACACAACCGTATTTGATGACCCTCTATCTGTAACCTTTCCTGATCCTGATCATTCCATCGGAGGAAACCGTTACGTTATCGTTGATGTATCTCGGGTTGGACAACTTTTGGTTGCTGCACATACCAACCGGGGAGAAAAAGTGCGAATCATAAGGTGATTTCCGGGAAAGAATTTACCAGTCAAGCTGTGCGGATGAGAATATCCCATTTGGGTAACAACGGATTGCGTTCGAGCCTTTTCTCGACAGCTTGCATCGCTGCTTTGGACAGGGAGAGGCCTTTTTGATAGAGCGTCTGGTTCAACTGGACAATTGCATGGAGACCTTTCCAGGTCATACTCCTTGCCCAAGCCAAATTCAAATGCCGTTAGAGTCAGTGCGATCGCCGGTCTTATAGGGTGCGTTGCCGAAATAACTCCTACCTGCTCCATCGCCGCACGAACGCTCCCGGAGTGCGATCGCTACTCTTGTCAGGAGGCGATCGCTGAGTATCAACTTAAGGTCAGAAGCTTTGCCAAGAATAGAATTCAGGAGTCAGGAGCCAGAAGCTAGCTCCCTCCTGAATTCTGACTCCTGGATTCTGGCTCCCTATCCAACCAGGATTTCCCGGTTTAGATGGATAGCCGCGATCGCTATTCAGGCTGCTTTGCTCAAGGTCATATACCGCTGTATGGTTTTCAGTGAATCAACCGCCCGCTCGATTTCCCTATCCGTATTGGCTGCCGTTACCGAAAACCGCAAGGCATTCCGGTGGGTCGGTACTGCCGGATAAATAGCAGGCGTTACCAGAATACCGTCCCACCAAAGCTGCTGGCAGGCAGCCATCATTCGGTCTTTGTCTCCAACCACCACGCTCACTATTGGTAAATAGGACTGGTTGTCAACTTCAAAGCCAATCTCCCGTGCCGCCGTTACCAGGTGTTTGGTTAGACGATAAATTTGTTGACGACGGCGATCGCCCTCCTGTTTGTTGATCTTAAGAGCAGCGATCGCACTGGCCAGGCTGGCCACTGGAATGGGGCCAGAGAAGATCGCGGTCCAGGCTGTGGCAAGCCGATTCTTTGTGCTCTCATCTGGGCAGGTGATAAAAGCACCCAAGGATGAGAAAGCCTTTGACAGTCCGGCGCAGTAGATGATTCTTGCTGCATTTTCCTGTAGACCAAAGAAGTTAACCACGCCACTGCCGCCATATCCATAGGGCAATTCGCCATCGGGATTTGCTCCCAATAGCCCGAATCCATGAGCGTCATCAATATATAGTCTGGCGTCAAACTGATTGGCTAGCCGCAAATAGTCGGGTAGGGGTGAGCAGTCTGCTCCCATTGAGTAGACACCATCAACGGCAATCAATTTATTTGGTATATTTGCATATTTTTCCAGCTTCCGTGTTAAATCAGGAAGATTGTTGTGGCGATAGCGAACTACGGTTGCGCCACCCTGCCGGGCTAGACGACAGGCTTCATAAATTGAGCGATGGGCTGCTTGGTCCAGGAAAATGACGCTATCTCGTTCTGCCAATAGGGGAATTACGCCCATGTGAAGCAGGGTCAGGGAGGGAAAGACGAGAGTTTCGGTCACGCCGACCTGCTCGGCTAGCTTCCGCTCCAGTTCCCGATAGGGCTGAGGGGAAGCAACGGCTCGTGTCCAGCTGGGATGGGTGCCCCATTGCTCTACCATGACTGGAATGGCCTGCTGAACCTGTGGATGCAAATCAAATCCCAGGTAGTTGCACGAGGCAAAGTCACAGAACCAACGCCCGTCAATGCGCACCTGACGCTGGTGCTGAGCCTGGGCGGTGTTTAAAAGTTGTGGAACGGGTCGGATGCGTGGGGCTGAATTTGAGTCTAGGTCAGAGGCGTGACACATGAGTTGTTCGAGTGAGAATGTCATGAGGGCTTGACTCCTAATCTGGGACTGGATGCGTCAAAAATTTGAAGTAGAGGCTCGTCACACGGACTGACCCAGGTTTTGAATTGAAAGTGGGAATTACGCCAGCGGGAAGACGGACTACATTTGCTTCTGCTCCTCTGTCAGCGTCAGCCCTTGAGAAATTCTGTGGCTTGTTACAAACATTTACAAAGCAGTAGCCGTTGGGACGATCGAATTATTGCTGGAAATCTCTTAAAAAAGACTGCGCTACCTGGGGTTTTGCTATATCTTACGGATGGTTCGCTACAAATTTCCGCCATTCCTTCAACGGAGGTAAGAGCTTTGAAACCTCAAGACCGGAAACGTTGGTATCAGATAGGCGTGCTGGCTGGTAGTTTGCTTGTTGAAGGGGCGATCGCCTGCTTCATCCTTCTCTTTACCGACGGTGCCGCTGCTCAGCGGCGACCCATCGCCGATAATACCTTGGGCGGTGAAAGTACGGTTGTTGTGCCAGATCAGGAGATTCGAGGGGTTTTGAGCGATCGCATCGAGGGCGGCGCACGTCGGGGCAGCAATCTTTTCCACAGCTTCAGCGAGTTTGGCATTGATGCTGGACGGGGGGCTTACTTTGCTCCAGAACAGGTCGTTGAAAACATATTCAGTCGAGTAACGGGAGACAATGCGTCCGAAATCTTTGGCCGTTTGGGAGTATTGAGTGACGCTAACCTGTTTTTCCTGAACCCTAACGGTATTATTTTTGGCCCAGATGCTAGCTTGGATATTCGCGGATCATTTGTGGCAAGTACGAGCGATCGCTTCACATTTCCTGATGGCAGTGAGTTCAGCGCTCGCAATCCTCAGGCACCACCACTATTAACGGTAAGCGTTCCGACCGGATTGCAGTATGGAGCAAATCTGGAGGGTGATATCTCCAGTCAAGGAAATTTGTCGGCAGGACAAAACCTAACCTTAGCGGCTAATCGCCTGGATTTACAGGGTCAGCTCCAATCAGGACAGAGTTTGACATTACTGGCTCAAAACATTGTACAGATACGAAATGGGTCAATATCCCCGTTCCTAGCGCAATCAGGACAAAACTTAATAATTCAAGGCAATCAAGGCATTGATATCTGGGCACTCAATTCATCTCAATCTGCATTTCAAAGCGGCGGGCACTTGAGTCTAATTAGCGATGGACTAATTGCAACAGATGCTCATTTTGAAAGCGGTGGCGACTTTGATATCCGAACCCTGTCTGGAGCCGTTGGAAACTTTGTTAGCTACTTAGATCCGGTGTTTCTAATTGGTGGGGATTATACGATCGGTGATTACACAGGCGTTTCTTTGCAGGTCGATGCGGTTGGAGACATTAGCTATGGCAATGTTGTCATTACTGGAGTTGACCCAGTAGTGCATCCAACAAATCCTGCTTTATTTCTCACTGCTGGTGGAGCAATTGTAGGAACTGGAGACGTATCAACCACAGCACCTGGAGGGCAATTACTCATTAATTTCCAGGCCAGAAGAAATATAGATATACAAGAAATAGCAGCTCAAGGCGGTTCTGTAAGTCTGACTAGCCTTGAGGGAGCCATTACAACGAATGGTAGAGAACTTGATACAACCAACGGTTCAGGTCGCGGAGGGAACATCACACTATCTGCTGGTAGAGATATTGGCATTGGTGATATAAGTTCTTTTTCCTGTTCCGGCTTTGGTGTATTGTGCCCTGACGCTCCTCCTAGCAATTCAGTCAACGATGGGGGGATGATTAGTATCACGTCAGTGGATAGAGACATCACCGTAGGCAATGTCTCTTCATTCTCTGGAATTCGAGTTAGACCTGGCTCTGCTTCAGCTAGTGATGGGGGTTCTATAACGTTGTATGCTCCGAACGGAAACATCACTACGAACAGTCTACGTTCCGATTCTTTTGCTTTTTCTAATTCTGGTTCTGCCTCTTCTGGTGATGGCGGGAGTATTACGCTTGAAGCTTTAGGAAACATTGTTATAACGGCTAACGTGAGCGCTGACTCTGATGCTTCTGCCTTTACCCGCGCTGCTCCAGTTGCTGCATATTCTGGTCGGGGAGGAGATCTTGTATTGATAACGTTAAACGGCGATATTCAAGCAGAATCTTTGTTCTCCGGTAGTAGTGCGAGTGCGTCTGATGGCTTTTGGGCTTCTGCTGGCGATGGGGGCTATGTTAGCCTTAGTGCGTTTAATGGCAGCATTCGTACAAGGGGTATCAATTCTTCTTCTAGTGCATCCTCTTCATCTGAGGCGGACTCATCATCCTTCAGTAATAATGGGGGAAACGTTATTCTCAGAGCCTTGAATGGAAATGTTGTAACAGGCTCTATTAGATCTAGTTCTGAAGCGAATGGAGACACCTTTGCTCAAACTCGCCAGGGAGGAGCTATCACGCTTCTAGCATCAGACAATATTGATGTAGATGTACTGAGATCGGTCTCTTACAGTTTTGGTTCTACTTTTTCGGATTCTATCTCTTTTGCAGGCGATGGTGGAGCTATTACTCTCACTGCTTTAACGGGTAGCATTACTGCTCGTAGCCTCAGTTCCTATTCGCTCGCAATTGCTGATTCTGATGTAACTCTGATTGAAGGTCCTCCAATATATCTAGAATTTTCTACCACTGATATTGACGCATTTTCTGGTGATGCTGGAGCTGTTATTCTTGATGCACCAAACGGTGTTATCAATAACGCTATTCGAGTTTCAGGTGAAGTTCAAATCGCTCCAAATGAACTACCCGATATTTTTACGTTTTCTACAGAAGGGCAAGGAGGGAATATCGATATTAACGTAAAAGATGATCTTGTTCTCAATAGAATAAATACAACTGGCAGCTCTGGAGGCGGAAATATTACGCTTACTAGCAGTGGAGCTGTATCCAGCGCTGAAGGCGTCGTGGTAACCAGCGATACCTTTGGTGCGGGGCGGGGAGGTGATATCCAAATCACTGCTCGGTCGATTTTTCTAGATCAAGGTGCACAGTTATCTGCTTCATCTCATAATCAGGGTCGGGGAGGCAATATTGTGCTGACTGCATCTGAATTTGTTGATATCAGTGGATTACTCGCCTACGAGTCTCTTCCTGGGCCTGTATTTCCGAGTAGCGCAACAGGTCTTCCAGCAGATGCCTACTTGGGTGGCTATATTCCAACTGGCAATATTACGCAGTTTGTTGATATTCAGAATGCCCAATATCCTAGCGGCGTTTTTTCTCAGACAACGACCGATTCAACGGGAGACGCCGGAAGTATTACCGTCAACGCGCAGCGACTTTTTGTTCGGAACCAAGGTGCGATCGCCACAACAACCTTTGGAGAAGGTAATGCGGGTAACGTAAATTTGAACGTCCCTGAAATTGTTGTTGATGGAGGTTCCATCCTCAGTGGGGTGGCTGGAGGTTCATTCGGAGACAGTGGCAGCATTGATATTCAAACCCGTTCCCTAACGCTGACTAATGGGGGCGTAGTGCAAACCCAAACCCTGGGCAATGGCGATGCAGGGCCGATTCGCATTACGGCTATCGATGAAATTAGTCTGTTGGGACGCAATAGTGGATTGCGGTCGGGGAGCGGTGGTGATAATGAGTTATTGGGTACGATCGGCGATCGCATTGGTCGCGGCGGTAACATCCAGATCTCGACAGGGAATTTGAGCATCATGGACGAAGCAGCACTGGACGCCCAAACTCAGAGTGGTTCGAGAGGCGGAGACATTATCGTAAATGCTAACCGGCTTGAAGCCAGTCGAGGGGGTCGAGTTATCACTACGACTAATGCCGATGGTGGGGCGGGTGATATCGTGATTAGAGCTTCAGAATTAGACTTGACGGGTTCTTCCAGCGGGTTGTTTGCACAAACTATCGGTAGTGGTAACGCAGGAAACTTAAGGTTGGAGTCTCAGGAAAGTAATACATCTTTCAGTGTTAACCTTCAAAACGGGGCGCAGATTTCTGCTTCTAGCAGTGGTACTGGAGAAGGGGGTAGCTTAAGCCTGATTGCCCCTGACTCGATTACAATTCGTGGAGATGGGTTTCTCTCTGCCCAAGCATTGGATGAAGGGCTTGCTGGAGACTTGTCGATTCAGACCGGACAACTAGCCGTTCAGGATCAGACGCAAATTACGGTTAGTAGTATTGGAGAAATACCGGCTGGGGATCTACAAATCAATGCTAATCAAGTTTTGCTAGACGGTCGAGCGATCTTGTCTGCGGAAACGATTGCTGGAACTGGAGGCAATATTCAGTTTCAAGTAGAAGATTTACTTCGCCTAGATGATAACAGTGAAGTTTCAGCCTCGACTCAAAGTGGAGAAGGCGGCAGCTTAACAATTATCGCCGATCGAGATACTGGTAGCTTGGTTCAAGTCAACAACGGTAGCCGACTCTCTTCTCAAGCGAATGACAGTAATGGAATTGCCGGAGGGATGGAAATTACAGCCGATCAACTCTATGTTTTGAACGGTTCAGAAATCCTAGTTAGTAGTCAGCAAGGAGCTGCGGGTAATGTAAGTATCTTTGCCAATCAGGTGCGCTTGAGCAATCAATCACTTTTATCTGCAGAGACAGTCTCTGGAGCAAGGGGCAACATTAACTTACAGATTTCTGACTCGCTACAGCTGCACAACGAAAGTATTATTTCTGCCTCCACCCAAAATAGTCAGGGCGGCAGCATTGTCCTTAATGGTGGGCGAATTGCTGCAAATCAGGTTAACTTAATGAATGGTAGCCGTATCTCTGCCGAATCTACTGAAGATGGTGATGCAGGGCAGATTAGCTTAAACACCCGACAGCTTAGACTTCGGAGTCAGTCAGCCGTCTCAATAACTACAGTGTCCGGGCAGGGCGGCGATGTTTCACTTCTGGGGCTGGAGACCCTGGAAGTGGTTAACGGCGAGATTTCTGCGGCCACTGCTACAGGCACTGCCGGTAGCATCGCCATCACGGCCACCGACTCGGTGCGCCTCAGCGGCGAGGGCGGCTTGCTGGTTGAGGCAGGCCGTGACGGCACCGCAGGTAGCCTCACCATCAATACCGGACGATTAACCCTGGCAGCAGGG
>JBHJGR010000127.1:0-15035 GCA_050331615.1 Elainellaceae cyanobacterium | reverse complement strand
CAAACTCATCCCCCTAGTCCGCACCCTCCCCCAACACCAGGCCGTCCTCGACACCGACCACACCACCAACTACAGCGAATTCGAAGACCCCCGCACCTACCGCACCGCCCTCCAGCTCACCCAGCCCAAATCCAAAATCCCAAATCCAAAATCCCTCTACCTCGCCCCTCCCCGCATCACCAAGCCCTCCGAGAACTGGATTCTCGACCAGGTGCGCCAGCCCGACGCCGCTGGCTACCTCGTCCGCAACTATGACCAGCTCCAGTACTTCAGGGGCGATCGCTGCATTGGCGACTTCTCCCTCAATATCGCCAACCCGCTGACGGCGGCCTACTATCGGCAGGAGTTTGGGCTGGAGCGGCTCACCGCCTCCTATGACCTCAACGTCCAGCAGCTTGAGGATCTGCTGCGGGCCAGTCCGCCCCACTGGTTTGAGGTGACGCTGCACCAGCACATGCCCATGTTCCACATGGAGCACTGCGTCTTCTGCGCCTTCCTGTCTGACGGCACCGACTACACCAACTGCGGCCGGCCCTGCGAGTCCCGTGAAGTGAAGCTGCGCGATCGCACCGGCACTGAGCACGTCCTCCGGGCGGATGCGGGCTGCCGCAACACCGTTTTCAACGGCACGGCCCAAACGGGGGCAGAGTACGCCCAGCGTCTAGTGGACCTGGGTTTGCGGTTCGTGCGCATTGAGTTCCTGGACGAATCTCCCGCCCAGGTGGGGCAAATGATTCAATACTATCGCCGCCTGCTGGCAGGTCAGATGAGCGGCACCCAGCTCTGGAAAGCCCTGAAGCTCCATAGCCAGCTTGGGGTCACCCGTGGTCCGCTGGAAACCAGGTCTTGATTGGCCCAGCATCCTAGATGGCGATCGCCCTTCACGCCTCTACCGCCCGTTCCTCCAACTGCTGCACCGTTGGGGCTACCCAGCGCGAGGCAATGGGCATACGCCAGCCGGTGCCAAAGGCGCGGTCTGTAACCTTCAGCCCTGGCGGTGCCTGCCGCCGCTTGAACTCGGCCCGGTTTACCAGATATACCACCTGCTTCACCACGCTGGCCTCATGGCCCGCCGCTACAATCTCCACCGGGGCCTGGTGCTGCAGGATGAGTCGGTCCAGGATGTCGTCAAGCACTTCGTAGGAGGGCAGGGAGTCCTGATCAGTCTGGCCCGGCTTTAGCTCGGCGCTGGGGGGTTTACGAATGATATTTTCCGGGATGGGGGGATGGTGGGGCGATCGCAGCACAAACGCCGCATCCATGACGGACGCCATCTTACCAGGCTCGGCAGTGATTTCGTTCAGCCAGCGGCAGATGGCGTAGACGCGGGTCTTGGGCACGTCAGAAATCACCGATAGTCCGCCGTTCATGTCGCCATAGAGGGTGCAGTAGCCCACCGCTACCTCCGACTTGTTGCCCGTGGAGAGCAGCAGATGCCCAAACTTGTTGGACACCGCCATCAGCAGATTGCCCCGAATGCGGGACTGGATGTTTTCCTCGGCTACGCCAAACTCGGTACCGGCAAAGAGCTGGTCAAAGGTCTGGTCGTAGCCCTGCATGAGTTTATCGATGGGCAGGGTTTCGCTCTTGATCCCCAGGTTATGCACCAGATCCTGAGCATCGCTTAGGGAGCTGTCGGAGCTGTAGGGGGAGGGCATGAGGACGCCCAGCACGTGGTCATTCCCCAGAGCAGCAGTGGCGATCGCCGCTACCAGGGAGGAATCGATGCCGCCGCTGAGGCCAATCACCACGTCCGTGAACCGGCACTTGCGGGCATAGTCCCGTATCCCCAGCACCAGGGCCGACCACAGCTCGGCTTCATCACAGATGGGGTGGGGCGCAGCGGAGCAGGGCAGCAGATCTTTGGTGGCGTCGTCAAACTCGGTAATCAGCAGGTCTGGCAGGAACCCGTTGGCGCGGCAGGTGAGGCTGCCCTGGCGACTAAAGCCGACGCTGTTGCCGTCGAAGATCAGGTCGTCATTGCCCCCCACCTGGTTGACGTAGAGAATGGGCAGGCGATAGCGGCGGGCGGCGTGCTGCAGCATGGCTTCCCGTAGGTGCTGCTTCTTGAAGCTGTAGGGCGATCCCGACAGGTTGACAATCAGATCGACCTGCTGCTCCGCCAGGTCATCGAGGGGATTGACCTGGTAATGGCGCTTCCCCCAGAAAGCCTCATCGTTCCACAGGTCTTCGCAAATGGTGACGCCGATGCGGTTGCCGTTGAGGACGAAAAAATTGCTGCAGGAATCGGGTTCAAAATAGCGCTGGTCGTCGAACACATCATAGGTGGGCAGTAGCCGCTTGTGGAAGCTCTGCCGCACCTCCCCGCCCTGCAGCAGCACGATGCTGTTGTAAAGAGGCTTGCCGCCATCTTGCTGGGCCTGGGGATTGCGCTCAGCCGTGCCAATTAGCACTGACAAGTGGGGAGGCAAATCCTGGGCGAGCTGAGCGACGGTTTCTGCCATTGATGTAACGAAGCTGGGCTGCAGCAGCAGGTCCCGAGGCGGATAGCCCGCAATCGACATTTCGGGGGTCAGCATCAGGGCTGCTCCCTGGTCGACAGCGCGCTGGGCAGCTTCCAGGATTTGTCGGGCGTTCCCCGGCAGGTCGCCAATGGTGGGATTGAGCTGGGCGATCGCAATTTTCATAAAGAGCAGGGGTTTCAGATAGACGGTAAACAGTTCAACAAACAGTTCAACGGTCGGCGGTCCCTAGATAAACACCAGAGGCTTGTCTTTTAGGGGAGCAAACTTCTCGGCATCAAAGCGATAGAGGCTGGCGGGTCGTCCGGCTCCCCGAGAGGCTTTGCAGCCGGTGTCGGTCAGGAAACCCAGCTTCAGCAGCCGCGCCCGAAAGTTGGAGTAGTCAGAAAAGTTTTCCCCCAGCACGATGGTGTAGACCTGGTAGAGGTCGCTGAGGGTGAACAGCTCGGGCAGCACCTCAAAGGCCACCGGGCTGTACTCCAGCTTGTTGCGCAGGCGGCGATAGCCGTACTCCAGAATGCAGTTGTGGTCAAACGCTAGCTCAGGAACCTGCTCCAGGGGATACCAGGCAATGCCGCTCACGCCGTCGGCAATCAGCTCCGCCTCGGCATAGCGCACCAGGGCAAAGTAGCTCACCGACAGGTAGCGGACGCCGTAGCTGTCGTCGGCTTCTCGGGGATCGCGCCCCGGTCCCCCGAAGGTGTAGAGCTGTTCGAGGTACAGGTTATTGACGCGAATCTTTTCCGACAGCATGCGGTAGGCGGCGTCCTCCATGGACTCCCCCTCTCGCACCAGCGTTCCCGGCAAACACCACTGCCCGAGAAAAGGCGGCTGATGCCGCATCACCAGCAGCACCAGCAGGCGATCTTGGTCCGTATCAACCGAGAAGATGACGTTGTCAACGCCCACTTTGAAGTCGGCCAGCGGCTGATCGGCTATCGCAGACTTTCTCGGGAAGCGTCCTGACATGCGTAGAGCTGCTCTCGATGAATGTAAGCCTCGACCGGCGGCGTGATCCCCGTAATGTCGCCTGCCTCTCGGTAAGCGGTAGAGGATACGGGAAGGCCGGTGATTTCGGCGATCGCCACATCCGCCCCCATCTGACGCAGCGTCCCCAGGTTATCGGCCCCCAGGGGATGCCCCGGACGGGGAACCACCAGCAGCCTAACCTGCTGCAGCAGGGTATCCACCCGATACCAGTTGGGCAGTTGGGCAATCAGGTCGGAACCAACCACCAGCGTGAAGTCAGCCTGGGGAAACTGCTGCCGCGCCATCTGCACCGTCACCAGCGCTCGGGGACTGCTCAGCTCCTGATCAAGCATGACGTCAGGCCGGGGCGGATTCAGGTCAGAAATCAGCAGCCGCAGCATGGTGGCTCGATGCTCCAGAGGCGTCTGGTGGATCTTAAAGGGATTGTCGGACGCCCATACCAGAACCCGGTCGTACCGATAGGAGAGCCATTTAAGGATCTGCTGGTGGGCAGCGGTAGGAGGATCGGCGCTGGTGCCGAAGAGTGCGATTTGGGTCATGGTGGATGGGGGGATTTTAGATTTTGGATTTTAGATTTTGGATTTTAGATTTTGGATTTTGGCTTGATGGCTTAGACGAATGGGCTTGGATTTGGGGTTTACGCCTCTGGATTCTACCCTCCTCTTCCTTTGCTCTTAACTATTCGACCCAGTATAAGCCTCTTGAATCTGCTGCTGGGTATGCTTTGTTAACTCTTGAAGTTTGGGCGATAGGTCGGGCGCGATTGATTGGGGTTGCTGGACGGTGCGGAGGGTGTCGGGGAGGCTGTTGACGGACTGGTGGGTGCGCTGGGCGATCGCCCCGAGGTCTTCGGTTTGGTAGAGGCATTTGCCCTCCCGCATGACCAGATGCAGCAGGGGGATATCGCCGTCTGGGTGTTCGTCCATCAGGGCGAGGCGATCGCCTACAATCTTGCCGTGGTCAAGCTGACGGAAGACTTGCTTGCGCCCCGGATAGGTGACCTTGCTGCTGGAGGCTTTCATGGTGGGTACGCCATCCACTTCTACCAATTTATAGACGCCGTTGACCGGGTCCCCAGTCACTAGCTTGGTGCCGATGCCGTAGCCGTCGATGGTGGCTCCCTCCTGGCGCAAGCGGGCAATTTCCTGAGCATTGAGGTCGCCGCTGGCAAAGATGGTGACATCGGGTAAGAGCGATCGCACCTGCTGCGACAGGCTGACGAGATCGCCCGAATCTAGCCGCACCGCTTTGACCTCCAGTTCCCCGGACTTGGCCCGCTCCACTAGCCGCTGTGCTGCCGCCACGGTGTCGTAGGTATCGATCAGCAGGGCCGCGCCGGGGAAGCACTTGAGGAAGGCCGTGAAAGCCTGGTCTTCCGTTCCTTCCATGGCGGATAGCGCCATTACTAGGGAGTGGGCCATGGTGCCGCTGGGTTTTCGCCCCAGCTGAAGGGCGGTCAGCACATTGGAAGTGGCGTCAAATCCGGCAGCGATCGCCGCCCGTGCCGCCCACATCGATCCCTGGGGACTGAAAGCGCGCCGTGTGCCAAACTCCAGCAGCTTGGCTCCATCCCCCGTCACGTCACGGGTCTGGGCGGCGCGGGTAGCCACCAGGGTTTGATAGTTAATCGCGTTCAGCAAATAGGTCTCGACCAGCTGAGCTTGCCAGAGGGGCGCTTCTACCCGCAAAAACGGCTCGTTGACGAACATCGCGGTTCCCTCTGGCACGGCCCACACATCGCCCGTGAAGCGAGACTCCCGCAGCAGCGACCAGAAGGAATCGGGAACGTTGTCAAAGATCCCTGTCGACTGGAGGGCGGCAATCTGTTCGTCATTGAAGTGCAGCCGCTCCAGATAGGCCAGTGCCTGCTCCAGCCCCATCGCAATTAGGTAGCCAAATTCCTCAGGCAGCTTCCGCACAAACAGTTCAAAGCTAGCCCGCCGCTGATGTACGCCTTCGCTGACGTAGCAGGCGGCCATCGTGAGTTCATACAAATCGGTCAGCAAGCTCTGGTCATCAGAACGAATGGTTAATGGCTGGTAGTTCATATAGGTCGCCCGCCGCGTTGGGAGTTTTTGTTGGGTGCTGTTTTGAGATTAGCTTGAACTAATTATAGTAAGTTCAACCAAAACCATCAATGAGATTTTGATGAAATATTGACTTATCTGCCTTTTCGTGGTGTCTGCCTGTTCCTTCCCATCTGTCCATGCCAGGTTCAATGAATTTGCGCTGAAACCCCAAGCTCGGATAGATTGAGGTGAAGGGATGCCAGTAGGTATTTATATTGATTTCCACCAAAAATCAGACGACTGATAGATTCGAGTTCCTCGCCTCGGGGGATGCTTGTCCAGGATGCTCAGGTTAATGCAATGCGGACTTCTAGTGACCTCTATGACCAGCTGCTCGACCTCGACCAGCGCAGCTACAAAGCCTACAAGCAGATTCAGGGACGCTATGCCTTTCCAAGATTCACCCTGGTCATCGACTACGTGCAGGGCGATCCCTTTGCGGCTCCTAGTCGGCTGCGGGTGCTGGTGCCCCAGATGACCGAGCAGGAGGAACCCAATGCGGGCTTTCCGCCTGAGCTTTTTGCATCCTCCATTCGCGCGATCGCTCTAAGGGACTACCTGGCACGTCAGTTCGACCAGGCAGCGGCTCGTCTGCGCAGCAAGCGGGGCAGCGGCAAAAGCGGGCTAATCTCCATCGCCTCCCCAGGGCAGGAAATCCTGGAGCGCACGTCAGTCCTGATCTCCGAAGAGCAGGTGGAGGCCCGCTTTCTGGTAGGGCTGCCTGCTCGGGGGCGCAGCATTTTGGGGCAGCAGGCGGCAGAGCTGCTGTGTGAGGACATTCCCAATCTGGTGACGCGATCGCTCCTCTACCCCAGCCTCAAGCCGGAAGCGGTCCAGCAGCACGTCGAAACCGCCGAGGATGCAGACTGGCTGCGGCAGCAGCTCGATAGCCGGGGATTAGTATCCTTCATCCCTGATGGCGCGCTCCTGCCGCGAGAGAGCGGCGTTAGCGAAAAGCCCCTGCGGGACAATCCGGTAGCCTTTACCGCCCCCGATCGCCTGCGGGTGACCTTCGACTGTCCTAACCGGGGCACCATTTCCGGCATGGGCATTCCCCAGGGGGTGACCCTGATTGTCGGAGGCGGCTACCACGGAAAGTCCACCCTGCTGCGGGCGATCGCCCTCGGCGTCTACAACCACATTCCAGGAGACGGGCGGGAGGCAGTGGTCACCGACCCCACAGCGGTGAAAATCCGGGCAGAGGACGGTCGCCGCATTGCTGGCGTCAACATCTCACCGTTTATCAACCGCCTGCCCCAGGGACGCTCTACCGAAAGCTTCAGTACCGACAACGCCAGCGGCAGCACCTCCCAGGCCGCCAGCATCATCGAAGCCCTGGAGGTAGAGGCGCGGGTGCTGCTGGTGGATGAGGACACCTCAGCGACTAACTTTATGATTCGCGATCGCCGCATGCAGGCCCTGATTGCCAAAGACAAGGAACCCATCACCCCCTTCATCGACAAGATCCGCCAGCTCTATGAGGACTATGGCGTGTCTACCATTCTGGTAATGGGGGGCAGCGGCGACTACTTCGACGTGGCGGATACGGTGATTGGTATGGCCGATTTCCAGCCCCAGGATTTGACCGAGCAGGCCAGAGCGATCGCCCAGCAGTACGCCACCGACCGCAATCCCGAGGGCGGCCAGTCCTTCGGCCCCATCACCCATCGCGTCCCCCTGGCCAAGCGGCTGGACTCTCCCCGTCGGGACGATCGCGGTCCCAAGACTAAGGTGCGCGACGTGGACGAGCTGCGCTTCGGTTCAGAAGACATCGACCTCTCCGCAGTGGAGCAAATCATCGATGTCGCTCAGTTACGCGGGATTGGGGTGGCGATCGCCTACATTCAAGACACCTTGCTAGACAACCGCGCCAGCCTCCCGGATATCGTTGAACAGGTGCAGCAGTTGGTAGACGAATCGGGGCTGGATGCTCTGACAACTTTGCCCCAGGGGGATCTGGCCCGATTTCGTCGGTTTGAGCTGGCGGCGGCTTTGAATCGGCTGCGATCGCTGGAAATCCAGTAAGCTAATCCCCGGAGGCCGTCACCCTAAATCAACCATTGGACGCAGGTTTTGCTGACTGGAATCGCTTAGGCTCAAGTCAAATAGCGGCGGAAACTATTCAACCTTTCCTTGCCTGCCAGCCCAAATTGCATCAAACCCAAGGAGACATGAAATCCTTTCGCCTGATTGCCCTTGCCTGCTGTGGTGGCTTGATTTTCCTATTATTTAGTGCTTCCCCTCCGGCAAGTATGACTCCAGTGAGTCAGCAGCACTCCCCGCCCCTCGAAGCTACCCATTTCCAGTCTCCGACTGCATCTCTCCAGTCCCGTTTCAGCTCGGTATTGGCTGCTCAAGCAACCCGCTGGGTTGGCCCTCAAATCGCGACTTCGCCATCGCCAAACGACTCCTCAGAGGCCGAGGCATCATCTGAGTCGCAAGAAGCAACCGCTATCCTGCCGGAGTTTCTGCAGGACCAGTCTCCTGTTGTTTTAGGCATCCTTGCCAGCCTTTTTGCCGGACTCGCAACCGGGGTCGGAGCCATCCCCGTACTTTTCACCGCGAAAGTTTCTGCCCGATTGCAGGGCTCGCTGCTCGGCTTTGCTGCCGGAGTGATGCTGGCCGCCACCTCGTTCTCCTTGCTTATTCCCAGTATTGAAAGAGCTTCTAGTGGAGAGAGCAGCGGCGTCTATGCGGCAGGGGTAGCGGTGGGTGGAACCCTCATCGGCAGCGGCTTTATTTGGATAGCTGACCGCCATCTACCCTACGATCGCTTCATCAATGCTCCAGAAGATAGCAACTACAATAGGTTGAAGGGAATCTGGCTGTTCATCCTGGCGATCGCCGTCCACAATTTTCCCGAAGGACTTGCCGTGGGCGTTGGTTTCGGCGGCGGCAATATCGGTAACGGGTTAGCCTTGGCCATCGGCATTGGCCTGCAGAATTTGCCCGAAGGTTTGGCCGTTGCCTTAGCCTTGGTCACCCAAAAATACAGCAGGTGGACAGCCTTTTTGATTGCGCTGGCCACTGGCCTGGTTGAGCCCATCGGCGGTCTACTGGGCGCTGGCATTATTACGTTGGGAGAATTGCTGCTTCCCTGGGGACTGGCATTTGCCGCGGGAGCAATGCTGTTTGTCATTGGTGATGAAGTCATCCCCGAGGCTCAGCGCCTAGAAAGGGGGCGAATCGCCACGGCGGCGATCGTCATTGGCTTTGTGATTATGATGTTCCTGGACGTTGCCCTGGGGTAATCGCGAGATATGCTGGGCTAGATCTGGTCCGCTGGAATAACCATGCTCATGCCTTACCCGTGTCTTCAAGCCCATTGGCGTGCTGCCGGTAAGCATTGGCAAAAATCTCCTTAGTTCTGTCGCCCAAATCGATAGCCCTTACCATATACCGTATGAATGAGCGATGCTTCTCCCGGTGCCTCAATTTTGCGCCGCAGCAGCCGAATCTGGGCGGCCAGGGCGTTGCTGCTGGGGCGGTTACCGGCAGGCCACAGGTGCTGGTGAATGTCGTCATGGGTGAGCAACTGCTGGGGATGGTGCATTAGATAGGCCAGAAGCTGGCTTTCCTTCTCAGATAGCTCAATGGTGCGATCGCCCCGATAGGCTCGCTGATTCACCATATCCAGGGTCAGGTCTTCACAGCGAATCCGAGCATCTGGTGCATCAGCGCTATCCGATGCGGCCAGGGTGGCCGGACGCCGCAGCAGTGCCCGCACCCGCGCCAACAGCTCCTTCAGCTCAAAGGGCTTAACCAGGTAGTCATCTCCCCCGGCATCGAGGCCAGAAACCCGGTCATCCACTGTATCCTTGGCAGTTAGAAAGAGTACCGGGGTTGTCATGCCGTGCGATCGCAGTTCCCGGCAAATTTCCAATCCGCTCTGGTTAGGCAGCATCCAGTCCAAAATGAGCAGGTCGTAGCGATTGCGGCTAGCCATATCGCAGCCGGTGCGGCCATCATCCGCAACGTCAACGGTGTACCCTTCCCGCGTGAGCACACGACTCAAGGGGTCCGTTAGCTCAGCCTCGTCATCTACCAATAAAATCCGCATCTGCAATACTGGGTCGCCCCCGCCATAAGCCGCTCACTAATATTTTCCGTGATTAGCTGGCACTTTCGCGAATTTTGCTGCTATGATCTATTCTCAGGTCAAATACTGACCCCACCTGGAGAGGTGGCTGAGTGGTCGAAAGCGGCAGATTGCTAATCTGTTGATAGGTACGTAAGGCCTATCCGAGGGTTCGAATCCCTCCCTCTCCGTTCAACGGTTTCAGCGATGCTCAGGGCATAGTCTCCAGGTTCATCTAAAAATTTATCGAGCCTGGTGGGGATGAAGACGCCTACATGAAAGTCTTCAAGGACATCCGCGCCAAGAGGCGAGCGCGAGCAGACACCCCCTAACCCTGGGAAATCCCAGGAATCGGCAGCCAAGGGCGGCGTCTGAAGCCACTGGGGAAGGGGAGCGATCGCCTGCGATGGTCAATCGTCGCCTCGACGATACGTTATCCGAATCTGCTGAACAGGTGATCTAGTCTCCTGGTAAAGTTGGCGATCGCCCTCCACCAGTCCCAGCAACTCAAACTCCGCCAGCTCCTGCTCAAATAGAGGCTAGGGCGGCTCGTCTGGCTCTATCTTGTGCTGGTCTCGCAGGTGGGTGATGACCGGGAGGTTTTCTTGCAGTGCAACCAGCGAGGTGGCGTTAGCAAAGCTTGTGCGTTCGCGCAGCGTTGCCGCAGGCAGTCAACATGTATCGCCCCGACGCAGCAAGAGGGAGCAAGGAACCAACTGTTTATCCCAAAAAACTTTAGTGGGAGCTTAGAAACCAGAGTCAATACTATGTTCTATATAAAACACTTTTAACGGCTTTAGCACTTAGAAAAATATTCAAAACCAACCCTAAAGATTTTCCCAACAATAAATCGAGTAAGATCTGCGTCAAAGTGTCAGCGCGATCGCCAAAAAACTTGTGATGCAATAGCTTTAAGAGCTGACGCTTGTCCGTCAATTCTGTGTCAATTGACAAGGGAATGAGGGGGAGAGCGTTTCTTGGCAGGTCCGTGTCACCAAAAATCTAGCTCTACACTTAGTTTACTATGAAACACTGATTGTGAGGGGCGATCGCCCAAAAGTTGATTCAGAAATAGCCTGACCTCCCTTGTCTTCCTTTTTCAAGTAGCCGTATTACCGGCTCGGATGAGCAGGACAGGCAGGTAGCCAGCACCTCTGGCAGGGCTGAGAGGATAAGGGGGGCGATCGCCCATCTCCTGCTACTTGATCAGAATGAAATGCCGAGGGCAATGAGCATTCGACGGAGATCGACGCGTTCGGGTAGATTGATTGACAGTACATCAATCGTGGTTCTTCCAATCGCCGTGCGACCCATTCCGTAAGAACCGTCCCAAAGGAAATGCTCATGCCACTGGTCACGACGTGGATGGAAGAGGCGCATTATTTCACCCGTATCTACATCAATGCCTGCAATATTCGGACCTTTGTGGGCGTTACAGCTGTAGCAGGAGAGCGCAAGATTCGTGTCTTCGGACGAGCCTCGATGCTTCAGCGAGATGATGTAATCGATTTGGAAGGGTAGAACATCATATTCTTCAGGCATCCGGCAGTATTCGCAGCAGTAATTTGCTCGCTGCCGGACAAATTCCCGTAGAGTGTTATCCATGCTCTAATTGCCTCATTTCTGAAGCGAAAGCCGAGCTTTAGCGTGGAGCAGATTCAAAAAGTTACCGACTCTCAGATATCTGTCCATTTCCTGGCGCTCAGTTTCGCTCAGCAGCCCACGGTTGTTCCGCTCGGCTAGCTCATTCATGCGCGTGACATCTTCGGCTTCAAATCGCAAATTGAGGATAAAACGGGAGACCTCTTGAGGAAGGTTCCCGTCTTCCGGGTGAACCATACGGGCGAAAATATCGGCTTCAGTGAGCGCTTGAGGTGTCTGAGACATTTTTCCAGTGTTCTAGGCTTAATCAACGGGATTTTCTATTTGCATCATACTCAAGGGACGATGCTGCCTTCTGGTTGGTCGTGCGATCGCCCTTCTACAATAAATACTTCTTCTCAGATTTGCCGTGGCCGGTTGGTAACGATAGGGGATATCCATTTAAGCCGGGAAATCCTGGTTGGATAGGGAGTCAGAATCCAGGAGTCGAAATTCAGGAGGGTTCTGACTTCTGGCTCCTGACTCCTGAATTCTATCCCTGGGAAAACTTCCTGCCTGAAGTTAATACCCCTCACTTGCCCCTATATCGCAGGCTGACCTGGTTTGCAGCAGCACAGGCTTGAGGATTGGCTAAGAACTTCTGGCCGAGGGCGATCGCGGCCACCCCACCACCTACTGCGTCATTCTGGAAGACCTGCGGCAACTCTACCGCCAGCAAAAGCGCTACCTGGAAGCCTTTAAGCTAAAGCAGGCACGGCTGGAGGTGGAGAAGATTGCAGGCATCCGCGCCTTTGTGGGGGCGGGACGGTTGGGGGCGCAGGCCAAGCTCATTCAGGAATCGGATGACCCGGCCCCGGAAATCTACGCCTCCGGTCGCCAGTTTGACCTGAAGGCCATCCTGGAGCGCATCCGCCGCAGCGACTCGAAGCTCACGATTCTGCATGGCCCATCGGGGGTGGGCAAAAGCTCGCTGGTGAATGCGGGACTCATCCCCACGCTCCAGAAAAAGCCCATTGGCTACCGCATGGCTCTGCCGGTGGTGATGCGCCAGTATCGGGACTGGGCGATCGCCCTGGTCGAACTACTGGAGGGGGAGCGATCGCCCAACCCTCCCACTGCCAATCCTGCTGCTGACCCAGATGAGGCCGCTACCCTCCGCACCTTTCTCGCCACCCTGCGCCAGTGCGAATCTCGCAACCAGCTCCCTGTCCTCATCTTCGACCAGTTTGAGGAGTTCTTCTTTGCCAACCCCACCCCCCGCCAGCGTCGCCAGTTCTTCGAGTTCCTCAGCGACTGCCTATCAATTCCCTGCATCTACGTGATTCTGTCTCTGCGGGAGGACTACATCCACTACCTGCTGGAGGCCAGCCGCACCGTACAGCGACACGAAACACCGGACAACCTCCTCAGCCGCCACATCTTCAGCAATATCCTTGGCAAAGACATCCTCTACGCCATCGGCAACTTCAGCCCCGCCCAGGCAAAGGCAATCGTGGATGATTTGACGGGGCGATCGCGCTCCTATCTGGAACCGGATCTGGTAGACGCCCTGGTGCATGAGTTGGCGGGGGAACTCAACGAGGTGCGCCCGATTGAGCTGCAAATCGTGGGTTCCCAGCTTGAGACGGAGCAGGTGCGATCGCTGGCCCAGTATCGGGAGCTGGGGGATGAGCCGAAGGAGGAACTGGTCAGCCGCTATTTGCAGGAGGTGGTGGATGACTGCGGCGAGGAGTATGCCCAGTTGGCGGAGCTGGTGCTCTATCTGCTGACGGATGAGCGGGGCACGCGACCGCTGAAGACGCGATCGGAACTGAAGCGGGAGCTGGAGGTGCTGCTGTCGGCGCTGTCGATTCCGCCTCTGGCTCCGGGGTCTGCTGCTGGCGAGGGGCAGGAGCAGCCGGAAGATTCGCTGGGCTATGTGCTGCGGATTCTCTGTGGTTCGGGGATTGTGGTGTATTTGCCTGAAGACCCGGAAGACCGCTATCAGTTGGTTCATGACTACATCGCGGAAACGGTGCAGGCAAAGCGATCGCCCCAGTTTGACCAGATGTATGTTGAAGAACGGCAAAAGCGAGAAAAAGCCGAAATCTTGCAGCAGCAAACGGCGGCGGAGCTGGCAGACGCACAAAAGATTAACCGGAAAGCCCAACGCCGACTGGTGGTTGGCACTGGCGTGTTGGCGGCGTCGCTGGTGGCGGCGCTGATAGCAGTGCCGACAGCAATCATCGCGGGTAATCAAGCCGATAGGGCAGCTCAGCAAGCAAATCAAGCAACCCAGCGAGAACAGGCCGCCACCGAACAGTTTAATGAAGCACAGACGCAACTAGAACAAGCGCAGGCTGAAAAGACAGAGGCGGACGCGGCTGTGGTTGCTGCTGAGGAGGCTGTGGTTGCTGCCGAAGAGAGAGTAAACCAGGCTCAGGCAGACCTCGACGAACTAACGGCTCAAAATAACGCCTCTGAAGCAGCCATTGAGGCGGCAGAGGAGCGGCTGGCGGAAGCGCAACGTCAGTTCGAGGTAGCGCAGCAGGCAGAGGCAGCCGCCCAAACGGCCCTGACCGAAACGCGCGAACTCCAGGGACGGGCAGAAGCCGAGCGGGAAGCGGCCCAAGCCGAACGAGACGCAGCTCAAGCCGAAACTCAGTTTGCCCGTGAGGCCACTCGATTAGAACGGGCGGGAGTTGCTGTGGTTCGTAATTTGGGATTTCAGCAAACCGAGGGGCTGCTGGCGGCTCTGAGGGCAGGGCATGACCTGAACGCCCTCAATCAGCAAAAGCAAATTCAAGCCGTAGGCAATTACCCGGCTGCCAGCCCCATGCTGGCGCTGCAAACGAGCCTTGACATCATTCGGGAAACACGACTTGAAGGCCATCAGGGCATCGTTTGGCAGGTGGCCTTTAGTCCCAATGGCGATCGCATTGCCACCCGCGGGGATGACGGCACGACTCGCATCTGGGCAGTGCCGCCCATAGTTGATAGTGATGCTGATACCCCTGTGCAAGGCCAGCAAATCGCGCAATACGAGGGAATTTTGGGCGCATTCAACGACGACTGGAGTCGCGTATTCATTATCCAGCCTGGAAATAATCTGATTCGCGATCCCGTGGGTGAGGTCGTAACCATGTGGCCCGTTGACGACCTGGAAGGATTGATTGCCCGTGCCTGCGATCGCCTCCATATTTTCCTTCTGCAAAGCCCCACTGTCACCGATAGCGATCGCGCCCTCTGCAACCTCCCACCCAAAAGCAGTGATTCATCAGCAAGCCCATCAGACGAGCAAGCCTCCCGTCCTTTTGAGCGGGTGACCAGTGTGGTGCGGCGGTGGTTGGGGGTTGGTTGAGTAGATGGGTGGGGGCGATCGCTCTCCTCACGTTGTGGTGTTTGTAGGGGCGATCGCCCTCTAACCCCGGTCGATCCGCTGACACACCTCACCGTTTTGGATTGAATCGAGAACGATGAAAGTTAAGACGAGAACCGTCTCGCTTTAAACAACAAACTTTTTGCTTTAAAGGACAATATCCCCACTGCAAACAAGAACCATCTGGCTTCAAACAACAAATTTCTTGCTTTATGCCGGAATCGTCTCGCTTCAGACGAGAATTGTCTCGACTTGAACAACAAGTTTCTTGGCTGATGCAGCATTCATCTCGCTTCAAACGAGAATGGCCTATTTGTAATGCTTATGTGACCCCTCTGGGGTATCCATCTAAGCCGGGAAATCCTGGTTGGATAGGGAGTCAGAATCCAGGAGTCAGAATTCAGGAGGGAGCTGACTTCTGGCTCCTGACTCCTGAATTCTATTCTTGGGAAACC
>JBHJGR010000126.1:0-3701 GCA_050331615.1 Elainellaceae cyanobacterium | reverse complement strand
GGCCGGGGGGGGGGGGCGGGTGTCCCCTGGGGGGGGATGGGGCCATTGTGCCCATGCTTGCTGTACCGAAGAGGCTGATTGCTAGGAAAAGGAGCGATCGCCCGTGTTTCATTCCCGCTCGTTTCATCCTTATTCCCCCCGCAAAGCCTGCACAAAGTCAATGCGGGTAACCCGCAGGGCCGGGAGGAAGCTGGCCCCCACCCCTACTGCAAACGCCGCCCCCATAGAAATGGCCGCATCCCTGGGGCGAAACTCGTAGGGCGCTTCAAATATCTGCGTCGTCGCCGCTTTGGTCAGAAAATGGACGGTGACCACTGCCGTTAGCCCTCCCACTAGGCTGAGGACAGCGGCTTCGGTAATGAACTGCAGCATCACCTCCAGGTCGGTCGCACCGAGTGCCCGCCGCAGCCCAATTTCCCGCGTGCGCTCCACCACTGCCGCTACCGTAATGTTGGCGATGCCCACGCCACCGATCACCAGCGACAGCAGCCCCACCAGCTTGAGCACCCGCGCCGAGGCCCGCTGCTGCTGTTCTTCCTGATACAGGTCTTCCGCGTTGCTACGAATCCGCACGGTGAATCCAGGATATTGCTGAGACAGAAAAGTCTCTAGCTGCGCTTCAACCACCTCGTAGTCTGCCAGCCGGTCAAGCGCAAACAGCGATCGCTTGAAGCTGAATCGTCCCAGAGTATTGGCATAGTTATCCGTAATCCAAACTTCTCCCGGTGACTGGTCATCGGCCCACTGCTTTTTCGTTTCGCTGACCCCAACCACCGTGAAGCGAATCCCTCGAATGTAGATGCCCTGATTGAGCGGCGAAACCTCCTGGAAGAGCTGTTCCGCCATCGCTTCGTCGATGATGGCGACGGCATGGTATTCGGCAAAATCAACCGGGTCAAAAAATCGCCCCGCCAGGAGCTGCCGTCCCGTGACCTGCTGGTAGCTCTCAGACACGCCCCGCAGGTCAAACTGCTCCACCACCTGCCCCTGATACCGAACGCTCGGGACGTTGACACGGGCAGCCGTGCTATGGATGCCGAGACCGGGAATCTCGCGCTGCATGGTCGCCAGATCATCATCACCGAACTCAGGAGGCTCCTCCTCCCAGGTGGGGTCATAAACCCAAGGAGTGATATGGGGATTATCCCGTTCGCTGAGCTTCTGCTCAATTTGGGCCGAGGTGATGGCGTCCACGTTGAGGGTGGCGTTGACGGCTGCCACTCCCATAAAAATGCCCAGCGTCGTCAGACCGGAGCGCACCAGGTTGCCGCCCAGGTCCTTAAACGTCACCAGCATCAGATCGAGAGGAGAAAGGGCCATGATTGAAATATCAGTTTGAGAGATAAAATTAGTTGGACTGATTGGGGATAGCGGCTCAGGGCGCGGCTGGGGATACTTCAAAAGGGGCCGACTCGGCCAGGGGCATTCCAGGCACTAGGGTGACATCGGGCGGCAGGTTAACGACGACTTCGTCTCCATCCTCCAGCCCGGCAGTGATTTCTACCACCTCGACATTTTGTAGCCCGGTTGTCACTGGGCGCTGCTGGGCCGTGCTGTCCCGATCCTTGACCCACACGTAGGGTGACTCGCCGTCGGCTTGGATCGCAGCAATCGGCACGGTGACCACATCGGTGCGCTGCGCCAGAATAATTTCAACGCTGACAGTGCTGCCCGGTATCAGGGTCTCGCTGGGGGCATCCAGCAACACCACGGCCTGAACGGTGGCCTGCTCGTCGTTGTCACTGCTTGCGATCGCCAGCGGCGAAATCCGAGCCACCCGTCCGGTAAACGTCTGCGGATTGGGACCGATCATGCGGACCCGCACCGGCATGTTGGCCTCCACGTCTAGGGCATTGAGAGCGTTGAGCTGCATGATGACCGCCTCCTGCTGGGGGTCGCCAATGGTCAGCAAATCGCCCTCCTGCTCCACGCCATCCCCTGCATTGACCTCAATGTCTAAAATCACGGCATCAGAGGGAGCCACGATTTGGGTATCGGTGAGCTGGGCCTGGAGGTTGCGTACCTGAAGTTCTTGGTTGCGCAGCTCTAGTTCTGAATTGGCGAGCTGGACCTCGGCATCGCGCAGGTCCGCTAGGGCATCCTCGACCCGATTTTGGTCCTCCAGATACTCATTTTCTGAGATGTATCCCTGATCAAGCAGCTCCTCGGATTCCTGGAAGCGATCGCGCGCCCGGTCAAGCTTGGCCTGCCGTTCCTGAATCCGTTCGCGATCGCGCGCCAGATCGTTGCGGGCGATTTGCTCTCGCACCAGGGCGTTATCAAGATTCTGCTGCAGGTCACGTGCCCGCAGCTCCAGCAGCACCTCCCCCTGGCTGACCCGCTCCCCCTCCCGCACCAAGATACGCTCAACCGTCACATCTTCAGGAGCATTGAAGGTCTTCTGTCCGCCTAGCTGCACCTGACCAGACTCGGTGATGGTAATTTCCAGGTTGTCAACTTGGGCCGGGGCCGTGACCACGCTAACGGGTGCGGGAGGTTGGCGGAGCCAGGTGTCGTAGGCAAACCAGCCCCCTATAGCCGTGGCGAGGAGCAGTCCAGAGGCGGTGAGCCAGCGGATTCCAGCGCGGCGTTTGGTGGTGGCCTCCTCGGCAAAGAGGTCGGTATCCAGCGATTCGGGACCAAAACCGTTGCCTGACTCTGATTTGGCGTCTAACCCAGTGTCAGCATCGGGCGGGTCGGTTGGTTTGGTAGAGCGAATGTTTTGAGGATTCAAGTCTGACTGGGGCACGAGATGTTCCCTGCGGCTGTGCGGGCGGCGCGGTGAGCGATGGGCGAGAAACCACATCCATTACAGCAAATCCGGGCGAGGGGTGCCAGCCTACAGGGGTGCCAGATGGCGGATGTCGTCGGGGGTCATGCGATCGCTCACCACCCGACCGTCGCTCACCATAATGATCCGCTGGCTGTAGCAGGCCACTTCGTGGGAATGGGTCACCGTAATCAGGGTCATGCCGCTGGCGTGCAGTTCCGAGAAAATCTCAATCACCCGCTTGGCCGACTGGGTGTCCAGCGCCCCCGTGGGTTCGTCCGCCAGCAGCAGCACGGGACGGTTGACGATGGCGCGGGCGATCGCCACCCGCTGCTGCTGCCCCCCGGATAGCTGCCCCGGTCTTTTGTGGAGGCGATCGCCCAATCCCATCCGCTGCAAAGCATAGACGGCTCGCTTGTGGCGAATTGCCCGCCCTACCCCGGCGTACATCATCGGCAGCATCACGTTTTCCAGGGCCGTCAGGTTGGGCAGCAGCTCGTAGCGCTGGAAGACAAAGCCCAGCTTGTTGTTCCGCAGTCGCGCCAGCCGCCGCTTGCCCAGTTGGGAAACGTCCACCCCGTCCAGAAAATAGCGCCCCGAGGTGGGCCGATCCAGACAGCCAATGAGGTTCATCAGGGTGCTTTTGCCCGAGCCGGACTGACCGACGATGGCGCAGTGCTCACCCCGGTAAATGTTAAGACTGATGCGATCGCACGCCCGAATCTGAGCCTCTCCGGTGCCGTAGACGCGGGAGACGTTTTCCAGGCGAATCACGGGCTGACGCGGCGGTGCGCTTACCCCATTCTTGGCCCCATTACTGTTAAAAGAATCTAATGTTTGGTCGCCCATTGGGTTTTGGTATCGTTCCCTTGCTACAGTGGCTCAATCCGTCCGCAAACAACGGTTGTGAGAGGTGGGGCGGGCTGCGCCC
>JBHJGR010000125.1:0-4223 GCA_050331615.1 Elainellaceae cyanobacterium | reverse complement strand
TTCCCTGATAGCCTGCTAAATTTCCCATCACCACAAACACCAGCAAAACCCATAGGGAATGGCGCTTGCCTCGCTCATGGCGATGGTCAGGAACGGTTTGGAGAGCTTCAATCAATGTCATCGGATGAATTAGGTAGACATCTATTCCATCCTAATTTCTATCCTCAACAATGAATCAGCCCTGCCTCACCCATCGGCCAAAAGCTCCGTGACAATGCCTACAAGCACCGGATTGACCTGATCCACGAACTGGAGCGCAACCTCATCCTTTTCAGCGAGCACATCCCCACCGAGCGCATCGAGGAATTGGCCGAGATCAGTCAGCGGCACCCCGACCAGATGCTGGTGAGGCTGGTGCTGCTGGGCTTGCGAGTTTACGAGCAAGGACATGCCCGCATGGAAGCCGAAATCAAAGGCACCAGTGGATTGCTTGAATAAAGTTTGTGTAAAACGATACTTCAGCTTGCTTCGACACTGGCCCTATCCTGGTACTCTTTATCACAAGGAAGGCTAGCGAAAGCTTTGCCTTCACGACCGATTCTGCCTCAGTGATTGACTTTCTACAGAGTATGACAGGGTGTGTCGCCAGAGAGGCGCATATCAGTAGGGTCAGTGTTGAAATGCTACTAAACTTATTTTTTGATACAGAGGCGATTAGGCGGAGCCTATGCTTCGCAAACGCTACCATGAATTCTGGCGATCGCCCCCACTCCAATCTGCTGCCATTCACGCTCTGCATCCCGCAGTAGGAGCCAGACGTGAATCGCTATCAGACCCGGCGCGGTGTCGCCGTCACTTGGGCTGCGGCAATACGGCTGGCTCGCATCGATGGCACGCCCCCCGATGCCATCCGCTCCACTTTCAACGTCGAACTCATCCACCGCACCGACTGGTGGGCCTGGTGGTCCGATGAGCAACTGACAACGGCGATTGGCCTTCCGGAGGAGCTGCGGCCAGTAGGACTATCGGCAGTGGCCGAGGAACTGATTACCGATGTCTGGGCTGGTGATGCACTGGCACCCCAATGTGGGTGGGCCACTCTGGCCCAAGTTCAGCGGATTGTGGACGTCGAACCTCTGACAATGAGCGTGCAGGTGGTGGGCGATCGCCTCATCACCAACGAGTGGGAGGCGCTGACGGTAGAATTCCGGGATGGGCAGCAGCGAGTGCTTTACCAAAGTTGGTCGCGATACGAAGAAGGCTATCGCCTGGACATCAGGATGGAGCCACCAAACACGCCATGATTGTGAATTTGTAAACAGTTCGCGATCACCCCAGCCCTGTTATAAATTTCGCTAGCCGGGAATTCTAGAGGCGACATCAGTCTCACCTGCTCTGCATCAGGGCTAGTCTACCAGGTGAGTCCATACAGTCTACGCCACCCTACAACCTGCTTCTGTTCTCCCAACACGGCATGACCGACACCAATCAAGCGATGGGAACGCGGAGCTGTTGGGCTGTGGCGGGCAGGGTAAAAATGTCGTCTCTCAGTTACTCAAATTCAGGCATAGGACACAGTCTCCAAAGCAGCTCCTCTTTACGGTATGGCTAGGGCAGTAATCTGAAACTCTCGCAGTGGTTGGGCCTAAAGATTCGGAAGTCTCGCTGGTCGATGGTCAGGATGGTTATGATATTGAGCCGCTCAGCCATTGCCATGATGGTGGAATCAACAAAGTCAACTTTGCTGTCGAGATACTCCTCTACGATATTGGCGGCTCTTGCGATGTCTTGATCGGTGGATGCGGTAAGGACAAAACGACTGGCAGGGATACCTTTCAAAAAGGCAATGACGGTTGGTATGCCTACGTCACGGCCTACCAGATAGGCGACTTCTACCAGCACGACTTGGGGCAGCAGGATTTGAGGAAATTGCAGGTAAACCCCTCTCACCTCGAGATGCCTTGGATCTGATTTGTTGACCAGGGCAATAACAAAGCCGCTATCTGCTAGGACTGCTTCCATGTGAATCCAGAGTCGGGGGTGATGTCTTGTTCGAGGATAGTTTTGGCCTGGGTGGACAGGTCTGGAGAACCAGAGAATAGCCCAATCAGCGGATCTTCTTCGGCAGTAGTAGGCTCAGCGGGCTGCTCGGGTGAGTCTACAGTTTGGTACACCAGGATGAGTTCGATGTCCTGGTTGGCTAACTGCTCAGGCATTTGAAGCTGAACACTGCCATCGGGATTAACGTGGACTCGAAGTCTTAAGGTTTGCATGACTTTAAATAAGGGAACGATTGAAACTCAAAAAAATATATTGATCGCAAGATCAAGGATATGGAAGCAGGTTGAGCCGTTGAATCAAGCGGAAATCACTCTGGTTTTTGCTAAGGAGCGAAATTTCATTGCCGATCGCGGTTGCCGCAATCAGGGCATCAGCGATCAAAAGACCATGGCTGAGGAAATATTCTTGAAGTAGCTGAGTGGCAATCTCGCTGCTCTGGCTAGTAAGCGTCAGCACCTGAAATTGAGCCAGGAAGCGGTTGAGGGCCTGTAGTTCGGTTTTGTTGCGGCATCCGACGGTTAACTCCATGACCGTGATGGTAGAAACGGCCAGGGTGGAGTCTCGACTCTCGTCGGCCAGACGCTCTACGGCGATCGCATCATTGTTGGCAACATCAATGAGAATGTCGGTATCGACCAAAATTTGAGCCATACTAGCTGCGCCAGTGCTGTTGCCGAATTTGCCGTACCCAGGCGGTACTGTCTGCCATTTCAGGCCGATCGCTCCACATCCCGACAAAGGGTTCGTTTTCGAGGTTCAAAGGTTGGTGAGTTGTGGGCTCGGGTGAAGAATAACGCTGCTTCAGGAAGGCAACGAAGTCTACTACCAACTGTTGAGCTGTGGCAGGCAGAGTAGAAATATCTTCTCTTAAGCTCTCGAAATCTGACATGATAAACATCCTTTTGGCTAAAACAGTAGTTATCTAGTACTCTGCGGCGTAAGTTGAGCTACGCTTAATGATATCTGGTTAAGGAGCCAATCAGCGTGCCAAGAACTGCCCCCAAGCCACTCAAGCTAGCCGAGGAAGAACAGGAACAACTCCAGGCGTTGGTCAATCGCCGCAATACACCGCAACAACTGGCACTGCGAGCCTCAATTATTCTGCTGGCAGACCAGGGACATAATCATCACGAAATCGCCCGTGAACTACAGATTAGCAGAGACATGGCAAGATTATGGCGCAATCGCTGGCTGGAGTTGAGCCAGAAGGAAGTGCCGGTGGTAGAACGGTTGCAGGATGCGGAACGTTCTGGCGCACCCGCAACGTTTAGCCTGGAACAAATTGTGCAACTGTTTGCGATGGCCTGCGAAAAGCCAGAGCAGTATGGACGACCCATCAGCGAATGGACGGCAAGGGAATTAGCCGATGAGATGGTCAAACAAGGCATTGTCGAGTCGATATCTCCACGTCATGTGGGGCGATTACTGGAAGAGGCGAGCTTAAAACCGCACCAGAGCGGCTACTGGCTCAATCCCCCCCCCGACCCTGCCTATGACGAGAAGGTTCAAGACATCTGCCAAACGTACCTCCAGGCGCAGGAGAGCAGAGACAGGGGGGAACGCACCGTCAGTCTCGATGAAATGACTGGCATTCAGGCATTGGAGCGCCAAGCCCCAGACTTGCCCATGCGTCCTGGCAAAATTCGCCGACGGGAATTTGAATACATTCGCCACGGCACCCAAACCTTGATTGCCAGTTTCGATGTAGCTAGCGGTGCAGTGATTCATGCCACAGTCGGGCAGACGCGCACCGAAAGCGATTACCTTGCCCATGTACAAAGGACGATTGCCACTGATCCAGCAGCACCGAAGTGGCACCTGGTGACGGACTGCTTAAACATTCATCAGTCCGAATCGTTAGTCCGTTATGTGGCAGCCGTCGAGGGAATCGACATTGACCTGGGCATCAAGGGCAAGAGTGGCATTCTCCAGTCGATGGCAACGAGAGCCACGTTTTTAAGCGACCCCACACATCGGATTGTGTTTCACTTCACGCCCAGGCATTGTTCTTGGCTTAATCAGATTGAGATTTGGTTTAGCATCTTGATGCGGAAGTTACTCAGACGAGGCAATTTTCTGAGCCAAGCAGACTTAAAAGAACGCATCCTTGCATTCATCGATTATTTCAATCGAACAATGGCGAAGCCATTTAAGTGGACCTATAAAGGCAAGGCACTAGCAGCCTAAAAAAGCAGAGGTGAATTTACGCCGTAGACTACTAG
>JBHJGR010000124.1:0-2601 GCA_050331615.1 Elainellaceae cyanobacterium | reverse complement strand
GCTGGTGGTTCGGTACTCTGTCGAGTCCATACGTTTTTAGAGAGGGTTTTCGCGCCTCTGGTTGCAGACTGGACTCTGCTTTCGGGTTCGAGGAGACTTATTTGGATGCTTCCACCCACCCTGGGGGTTCAAACCAGTTCTATTGTACCGCACTGGGCAGACTGCTGGACTTTGCCCAGCGCGGGAACCATCTGTATCCCCATGTCTAAAGCCAGGGGTTTTATCCGGTTCCCGAACCCTTCAATATTCGATAAATCAACGACCATTTTCCGCTACGTGCTAAAGCACAAAAAGTTACAGCTCATGGGCATACGTGCCCTCTGGGGCCACGTCCCCAGGAAAAGAATTGTGTTTGATGACTTACCCTTGAGCATAAAGCATTGCTGCTGAACTCTGGTCAGGGTCTCGTTAGGCGAAGCTCGCCCTTACCAGAACCTAGGATTGTTTAGCCGACTTCTATTGCTCCCAATCGCATGCTTTTAGAAAAGCAATCAGGTCGCAGCAAAAATTAATACTTTACCCTTGGAGTTTATCAGAAATTTATCGGCGGGGACAAAAAATCCAGGCAAAGCCAGCTAACAGCTACAGCATTTCTCACGCTGGTAGAGCACCTCGCGTGATTGGGAATCGCTATCTAGCCCTACGGGCTAAGGTTTGAGTATGGAACCCCCACGTCGCGCGGGTTCCACACCTCTTGAATGTCCTAACGCGAAAGCGTAACGCCATACAGCCTATTGGCAGCAACGATAGTAACGTCGAAAACGGTGGAGAATGCCCGAATGACCTGGGCTTGAACGTCAGCGATCGCCACCCCCGGAATAAACTGCGCTAGGGAACCGACGGGCTTGTCTTCGATGCCGCAGGGGATGATTTGGCGGAACCCCTCTAGGTTAGGCGAGACGTTGAGAGCGAAGCCGTGCATGGTAATCCAGCGGCTCACCTTGATGCCGATAGCAGCGACTTTGTGGCCCTCTACCCAGACGCCGGTTAGTCCCGGCAGACGATCGCCCTGAAGACCAAAGGGAGCGATCGCCTGAATGATGACTTCCTCCAGCTGACGCAGATACCAGTGCAAATCCTTCTGGTAAAACCGCAGGTTGAGAATGGGGTAGCCCACAATTTGCCCCGGACAGTGGTGCGTCACCTCTCCACCTCGCTCAACCCGCAGGAGGGGAGCGGGGGCATGGGCCGGGTCAAACTTCAGAAACTCCAGGCTGCCCCCCTGCCCCAGGGTATAAACTGGCGGATGTTCGACGAGCAGCAGGATATCTTCTTGGGATGGGTCTGCACAGCGCTGCTGTAGGAGCGATCGCTGCCAGTCCAGAGCCGTTTCGTAGGGCACCAGACCCGGGCAGTAGAGGCGGCAGGAGCGACGGTCATGAGGATGGGACACAGGGGCGATCGCAGAAATGTTTTCTATTTGAATCAAGAATCATCACGGGATGCAAAGCATTTTAAACTAGCCTGTTATCCAGAATACAAAGTGATAGGGTGAAAGTATTACCCAAGATCTTATGGGAGGCAGCTTTATGAAGCTTGTTATCCAGGGAAAAAACATCGAAATCACCGATCCAATCCGAGATTATGTCCATCAGAAAATTGAAAAGGCGGTCAACCACTTCCAAACCATGACCACTGAAGTTGATGTGCATCTCTCGGTCGCCCGTAACCCCCGGATAAATCCTAAGCAGACGGCTGAGGTCACCATCTACGCTAACGGTACGGTTGTTCGCGCTGAAGAAAGTAGCGAAAATCTCTATGCCAGCATCGATCTCGTCGCGAACAAAATCGCCCGTCAGCTCCGTAAATACAAAGAAAAGCGGCAGCGTGCTCGCACCCATTCGGGTGTCAAAACCGCTGATGTGGCCACTCAGCAGCCCGTCGCACCTGACCTTTTGAGCGATCGCACGCCCCAACTGCCTCAGGACGTGGTGCGCACGAAGTACTTTGCCATGCCCCCCATGACCGTTGAAGAAGCGCTGGAACAGCTCCAGCTCGTTGACCACGATTTCTACATGTTCCGTAACGCCCATACTCAGGAAATCAACGTCATCTACGAGCGTAACCACGGCGGATTTGGTTTACTTCAGCCCCGCAATGGCAACGGCCACGTCAACGGCAAGTTAGGAGAAATCGCTCAAAACGGCCACCAGAACGGTCATCAAAACGGCCACGCAGCCAGCAGCACGCCCGAGAGCGCAGTTCTCTAGCTCTGGCTAGATCTGCGTTTGACCAAGGCTTGGGTACCGCTACCCATCCGCCTCTCGTCTCCTGCTGATTGACCGTTTATAGCGTTACGCTTTCGCTTTGGGACGCTCAATGGGTGTGGAACCCACGCGACGTGGGGATTCCACCCTCAAACCTCAGCCCGTAGGGCTATATCTGGCTTTGCCAATGTCAACGCGCATCGCGTTGATTATGGTGAGGTCAGTTTTTGTTTTTGTCTGGATTACAGCTTGTGGGGGGGTGGGGCGCCGCCCGGGGGGGCCCCCCCCCCCAAAAAAAAAATTTTATTAAAGAATGACACCAACAAAGGGGGGGGGGTAGGGTTGTTTGGGGTGTGTTGGTTTGGTTATGGGACACACCACCCCGAAAAAAAAA
>JBHJGR010000123.1:0-4756 GCA_050331615.1 Elainellaceae cyanobacterium | reverse complement strand
TCCCCCAACCCCTTCTCCCAGAGCGGGAGAAGGGGAGCCGGAAAGCCTTGTCTTACCTCCCCCTCGCCCATTTTTGGGAGAGGGGGATTGAGGGGGTGAGGGCCAAGATGTGTGTATGTAGTAGCCCAGAGGGCGAGGGGTTGGGGGTGAGGGCCACAAACTTTTGTCAGTCAATCAGATAGTAGCCTTGAATAATTTACAAAACGAGACATAGCCGATGTGGAGTCTGGTTGGCTGCCTACCTATTTAGCAAGATTTGATGGAGTGCCCCTGTTACACGAGGCATTTTTTAGGGAACTCTTCAATCAGAAACCGCTTAGGAGTTGATTCGCAAGCACTAACGCTAAACTCCCAGGGTGTTCTCAGAGTGTGGTTACAACGCTGACAATGTGTAGGCTTCGTCTACCCACAGTCAGCCATCTGACCAAGATCAACCACGCTCTCAGTTGTCTTATGAAGATAGGGATAAATCTATGACTGATTTTGAAAGCGTTGCACTTCTTAAAGTTGGTAATCAGACAATTTCGCTAGCGCAGGCTCTACAATATCTCCAGCGCTCTGGCAAATTGATGCCGTTTATCAACGAGATTGTTGGACAGCACATCCTGGCTCAAGAGGTGCAGTCTCATACGGATCTGGCGGTCGGCGTTGCAGAACTGGAAAATCGCGTTCTGGAATTTCGCAAAAATCAAGCACTTGACGAACCTCAGAAGTTTGAGGAGTGGCTATCCAGTCGTGGCCTAACCTATGGAGCATTCCACAATCTCCTCACCGATGATTTGAAGGTCGAAAAATTGAGAGCCCAGGTCAGTGAAGAAACAGCTTCGACATACTTTGCTGAGAATCACGGTGCCTTAGATGAAATCAAATTAACCTATATTGCCGTTACCGATCGGGCAAAAGTAGACGAATTGCGTCAACGCATCGATTCCAGCGCAGCAACCTTTGATGAGATCGCTACCGAGTGCCTGAACGCCGCGTTCCTCAATCAAGACAGTGACATTAGCCTCAAGAAAGAAACCGTTCGACGGGGTCAACTTCGTAGTGAATTATCTGACCTCTTGGCTGAACGTGCGGCTGGCGATATTGTCGGGCCAATAGAAGTGGGCGATCGCTGGTGGTTGCTTAAAATTGAGGCGATCGAACAGGCAGCATTTGAAGGCGACTTGAAACAGAAGCTAGAGATTGAGCTATTCCGTCAATGGCTCACTCAACGTATGCAGGCTCAGCCCATTCAATTGATGGCTAATTCATAAATGTAGGGTCATACTAAAATTCAGAGGGCATTCTCAGGGATTATTTTGGCAGGGAACACAGATAAAAGCTGTGTTCCCTGCTCCAAAACTGAGGTGGGGAGTGCTCTTGCTATATCTGCAAAATCAATAACCCCGACAGAACTGCCGGGGCGGTTTACTAATAGAGTTTTAGAAATAGAATTAATCGCTGTACTGATTTAAATATAGGCAGAATCGCGTAAAAACGGGGTGAATGGCTGTAAAAAATGAGTGAAGATCGCCGTATCCGAGCTTAAACGTTTTCAACGTCTTTCCAGGCAGAGGTCTACATCACCCAGATTCGAGAGGTTTAGTGAAGGTGAATAGGGAGGCGCGATCGCCCAACTGTTCAAAGTCGGGCATATTGCCGGGGAAGTTTGGAGACGAAGTAGGTATGGGATTGGGCGAGGGTGTTGACATCCAGGTTGGCGATGCGCTGGGTGGAGATGCCGATGCCCAGGCCAAATTTGCGTCCTCGACGGGCCAGGGTCATGGCAGCGGCTTTGGTTGCCGTTTGGCTATCGCTGCCTGCATGGCTGGGTAAAGAAGAATTCGCCAGAAAATTTTCTCACTAGGCATTAATGCTACAACCATAAATTTGATGGCTTGAGGCGAAAGCCCTTACTTTGGAGTGGATTCGATAGGGAGACTCGACAAGGGGTTTCATGTCAACTCCTGAGTATCTGGATATCAAGTAAGCAAGTGGGTCACACCCCACCATAGCTCTGGCAGTTCAGAAAGAACGGTGGGACTGTCTTTGCTTTAGAGCAATAGGGCGAGAAGGGCGATCGCCCCTTCCCGTCCTGATTAAAAAATATTTTGTTCAACCACTTATACCAATTGGATCGCTTGTGCAGATTCCTGGGACAGGGGAAGATGTCTTCTTATCGAGAGTGACAGGATTAAAGATGATAGCAAGCCCAGCGGTATCCCAAGATAGCCAGAAATCAGTAACCGAGTGGCAGCTTCCTCCCAAAGAGGTGCTGGAGTTCCTTCACGCTCAGCAGTTCACCTACACATGGACAGCACCTACGGGCGAGTACCTCCTTCTCACCGATCTCGTGCTCTATCCCCCGCTGGCCGAACTGGCCGCGCCCATGCACAAGCTGGCTGGCATCCGCGTTAACCCTGCCATCAACGGCCACCACGCCCATCACGGCGGCATCGCCCCCCGCCTGATCCGCGTTGAGGACGGAGTGACGCGATCGCTCGATTTGCCTGCGGATGCCGAGGTTTTCGATGTGCGTTGGACGGCGGACGGTCAGCGCTTTGCCCTCTCGGTGCGGCACACCGATCACATAGGTTTGTGGGTGGGCTCAGTGGCGGGGGAACTGGTCAAAATCGAGGGACTAGCACTCAACCCGCTGCTGGGAAATCCGTTTAGCTGGCTTCCCGATCAGGAGCGTCTGCTGGTGCGCCGCATCCCTGAGCGAGGTCCGGCTCCTGAGCCGCCCGCGATTCCCGTGGGGCCATCGATCCTCGAAGGAGCGGGCCAGGGTTCTCGATCCACCTATGAGGCCCGCAACCTGCTGGAGACGGCCCATGACGATGCCCTCTTCGAGTACTACACCACCTCCGAACTGGCGATCGCCCATCCCGCAACTGGTAAGGTCCAATCCATCGGTGCACCTGCTCCCTACAGCGTGGCTCAGTTCTCGCCGTCGGGTGAGTATCTCCTGGTCAAGCGGTTGGTTGGCCTCTGGTCCCACGAGGTGGCCTGGAATCGCTTTGCCAGGGAAATTGAAGTGTGGGATGCCACCGGTAAACGAGTTGCGACCATCGCTTCCCTACCCGTCGCCGACGAGGTGCCTGCTCAGGGTGTCCCCATCGGCCCCCGCTCGGTGTCGTGGCGTCCCACTGCGCCTCACACCCTCTTCTGGGTTGAGGCCCTGGACGGCGGTGACCCCGTGGCTGAAGTGTCCCATCGCGACCAGCTCATGCGGCTGGATGCCCCCTTTACGGCAGCACCGCAAGTCGTGTTTCGTGCCGAGCACCGCATCCTGCCCCGTTGGAATGCCTGGAGTGCCGAGGGGAGTACCCTCATGCTGGCTCAGAGAGAGCGACTCCGCCGTTGGCGCTATGTCTGGCTTTTGGACGTGGACAAGGGAACGTCGCGCCTGTGGTTCGATCTGAATGAGAGAGATCGCTACGGTGACCCAGGCTATCCCCTGTTGCGGGTACTGCCCAACGGTCGCTGGGTGATGCGCCAGCAGGGAAATGCGGTCTACTTTAGAGGAGCGGGTGCCACAGATCAGGGCGATCGCCCCTTCCTGGATCTACGCCATCTAGAAACCGGGGAGACCGAGCGTCTGTTCCACAGTGCCCCAGATCGCTATGAGTCCTTTGTGGCATTTACGGGTAATGAAAACCGCTTCGTGCTACGCTCCGAGTCTGCCGGCGAGGTCACCAACTATTATCGGGCTACCTTTGGCGAGGCGATCGCGGCATCTGAGGGCGAAGCTACCCGCGCCTTAATCTGTGAACCCATTACCCACTTTGATGACCCCACCCCCCAACTACGCCAAATCGACAAACGGATTGTGCGCTATGAGCGGGAAGACGGCGTGCCGCTTAGCTTTCATCTGTATTTGCCCCCCGGCTACCAAGAAGGCACCCCCCTACCCACAGTGCTCTATGCTTACCCTCTTGAGTACTCCAGTGCAGCGACAGCCGGACAGGTGAGTGGCTCGCCACAGCACTTCATGCGTTTGTACGGCCCTTCCCATCTCTATTTCTTACTCCAGGGATATGCCGTCCTTGACCAGACCGCCATGCCCATACTTGGCGATCCTGAAACCGCCTATGACACATTCGTGCCCCAGTTGGTGGCCGATGCCAAAGCTGCCGTAGCTAAGGCGGTCGAGCTAGGCGTAACCGATCCGAAGCGGGTCGGCGTTATTGGCCATAGCCACGGCGGGCTGATGGTCGCCAACCTCCTGGCCCACACCGATTTGTTTCGGGCCGGCATCGCCCGCAGCGGCTCTTACAACAAAACCAATCAGCCTTTTGGCTTTCAATCTGAGCGTCGTTCACTTTTTGGGGCGAGGGATGCTTATATCCAGGTTTCACCGCTCTTCTTTGCGGACCAGATTAATGCCCCCATTTTGATCATCCACGGGGACGACGATTCTAATCCAGGAACTCTCACGTTTCAGTCTCAAGTCTTCTACGAGGCGGTGCGCGGATCGGGAGGCACAACCCGCCTGGTATTGTTGCCCTTCGAGGATCACGGCTATCGGGCGCAGGAGACGGTTGAGCATGTGCTGTGGGAACAGTTTCAGTGGTTTAACCAGTATGTCAAGGGTGTTTAGGGATCGCTCTGCCCGCCGCTTACCCGGTACGTTGACACTCCCCATAGCTAAAAGCTAGGGGATTCTTGGTTCATCCACCATCCTTAAAACTGATCTGAGAGTTTTATCTCAAACTCCGCAACCCCTCACCAAACAGCCGCACCAAAATGGTCAAACTATCTAGATATTGGG
>JBHJGR010000122.1:0-2817 GCA_050331615.1 Elainellaceae cyanobacterium | reverse complement strand
GGAAGCCCACAGCCCCACCAAACACGAATACATCAACGGTAGTCTTCGGGCTATGGCCGGGGCCAGCGATGCCCACGTAACCATCGCCGGAAATCTTTTCGCCCTGCTGCGGAGCCACGTACGCGGTAGCGGTTGCCGGGTTTACATTGCCGACATGAAAGCCCGCATCGACGCCCGCAACTGCTTCTACTACCCTGACGTCATGGTCACCTGCGACCCCCGTGACCAGGCCACCACCACCTACAAGCGCTTCCCCTGCCTGATTGTCGAAGTCCTTTCCGACTCCACAGAAGCCTTCGACCGGGGCGACAAATTTGCCGACTACCAAACCCTCGATACCCTCCAGGAATACGTGCTAATCAGCACCCATCGGCAGCGGGTCGATCACTTTCGTCGCAGCGACACCGGGCTGTGGACGCTCCAGTTTCATACCCCCGACCAGGCCACCCTACACTTCAGCAGCCTCGATTTTGCCCTCACCCTGGCCGATTTATATGAAGATGTTGAGCTAGAGCCGTCCAGCCCCTATCCCACCCAATCGACCGATGACTAACTTTGCCTCCCAGCCCGAGCGCTTCATCAAGCTGCCCCCTCTGGAGAGCGGCGATCGCCTCACCCGGCGCGAATTTGAGCGGCGATATGCCGCTATGCCCCACATTAAAAAAGCCGAACTGATTGAGGGAGTCGTATACGTGGCTTCGCCCCTCCGCGCTCGCGCCCACGGTAAACCTCATGGCGACATCATGGGCTGGCTCTGGACTTACAAAACCGCCACTCCTGGCATTGAACTGTACGACAATCCCACGGTGCGCATGGATGCTGACAACGAACCTCAGCCCGATGCCGTCTTGCGGTTTGAACAGGGCGGCAGCTCCGCCATTAGCGATGACGACTACATCGAAGGTGCCCCCGAACTCATCATCGAAATTGCCGCCAGCAGCGCATCCTACGATCTCCATGACAAACTGCGGGTCTACCGTCGTAACTGCGTGAGAGAATATCTCGTTTGGCGCACCTATAGCCAGCAGATTGACTGGTTTCAGCTCATGGATAACCAGTATGTGCCCAACTTGCCCAATGCCGAGGGCATCACCCAAAGCCTGATATTTCCGGGGCTATGGCTGCCCAATGCCGCCCTCATTGCTGGTAATCTGGTCGAAGTGCTGCGCGTCGTCCAGCAGGGCATTGCCAGCCCAGACCATCAAGCCTTTGTCGAACGGCTGGGGCGATCGCCCTCCTAATCCCGTGATTGATAATCCCGTGATCTACCTCGACTATCACGCCACCACCCCCGTCGATCCGCGAGTGGGCGATCGCGTCCTCCACTACATGACCGCCGAATTTGGCAACGCCAGCAGCACCGATCATGAATGGGGCGATCGCGCCGAATTAGCCGTCAGACAGGCCGCCCAGCAAGTTGCCGACCTGGTAGAAGCCTCCCCCAGAGACATCATCTGGACATCTGGCTCCACCGAAAGCATCAACCTCGCCATCCAGGGCACCGTGAACCCCATCGCGCGCTCGGGCCTCACCCCCCGCATCGCCATCACCGCCGTCGAACACAAAGCCGTCCTCGACACCTGCCACGCCCTCCAGAAGCAAGGACGCATCCAGCTCATCGAGCTTCCCGTAGACGCCAGGGCAAGGCTGGATCTGAAGCACCTGGAAACCGTCTGCGCCAGCGGCATCCACCTCCTGTGCGTCATGGCTGCCAACAACGAAGTCGGCACCGTCTATCCCATTGAGAAGATTGGGGCACTTGCCCAGCAGTACAACCTCCCCTTCCTCTGCGACGCCTCCCAGGCCGTAGGCAAAGTTCCCCTGCGCTTCAACCCCTGGGGCATCACCCTGCTCGCCCTCTCTGCCCACAAGCTCTACGGCCCTAAAGGCGTCGGAGCCTTGATTGTGCAGCGGGGCTATCCGCTGGAACCGCTCCTCTACGGGGGTGGCCATCAGCGAGGGCTGCGCTCCGGCACCCTCAACGTTCCCGGCATCGTCGGCCTGGGAGAAGCCTGTCGTCTGCGCCAGATAGAGATGCACGAGGATGAACCCGCCATTGCTCAAAAGCGCGATCGCCTCCAGACTCTCCTGATCGAGCAAATCCCAGACCTGGTCATCAATGGCGATTTGGAGAACCGTTTAGCCGGTAGCCTCCATTTCTCCATTCCAGACGTGCCCAACAGCGCCGTCGTGGCCAGGGTCAGGCCCCATCTGGCACTGTCCACCGGCTCCGCCTGCTCATCCGGGGTTGAGACGCCTTCCCATGTTCTGCGGGCAATGGGGCTATCCGAGGAACTGACCGAGGGTGCTCTACGCATCGGTATCGGCAAGTTCACCTCAGACCAGGAGATCGACCAGGCCGCCGCCTTGCTCAGCCGAGCGGTTCAGCAAATTCGGGATTTGCTCTGACGGTCTCCCCACGTCAGTTTCTGCTGCGATTGGGCGATCGCTCCCGTTTGTTCGGCTTCAGCGACTGAATCTCCTGAATCTGGGCGATGGTGCCTGTCGCGTATCGCTCCAGCGTCTCATCGCTCACCTGATGCATGTCCGCTCCGGTTGCATCGAGATCAACGGCGACCAAATTTGGATTTTGGATTTTAGATTTTGGATTTTGGATTAGGGGTGGGCGATCGCCCCTTTCCTTCAATCGGTGGTTGCTGTTAGGGTCTGTGCCCATTGGAAGTCGCGATCGCTCAGGGGTGGGGGATTGTGGGATTTTGGGGGTTCCCGCTTAGAGCGGGACAAGATTAGCGGGGGATAAGGGCGGGTGCGGCGCGCGCGCACCCCGAGCGTAACAAAAAAAAATAAATAAGATTT
>JBHJGR010000121.1:0-6934 GCA_050331615.1 Elainellaceae cyanobacterium | reverse complement strand
AACTCCCAGCCGTTGGTGCCTCTACCCGTCAAGAAATCGGTCTTGACGCTGGCAGTTCCATCGATAGAAACGCTCTCGAAGGTGCGGCTGTCTTTGATAGTTGGGGCAGTTCCTGGATGGGCGGTGAGGGCAAAACACGCCAGCGGAAAATCTCCTCCAGCACTGGCAGCAGTGTGATAAATCGCCATTGACTGCACCGCCGCTAGATTATCCCGCAGAGTTCGACGCTGGAGGGTTTCATGGCAGCGGCTGCTTGGGCAGGCATTGGCTGGATACAGGGGCTCGGCCTCCCGTTCATCGGCAAGGCCGTTGCCGTCAGCGTCTATCTCGTCGAGGACACCGTTGCCGTCGAAGTCCGTTCCCCAGCCCGAGGCATTGCCCAGCTCCAGCCGCTGGCCCACGATTAGCCGTAGTCCTTTATCCTGGGCGCGGCGTTCCCAGTAGCCGTCCAGACCATAGTCAGTGTTGTCGCCAGTTGGGTCATCTTTGGTGAGGACTTCGTCAGACAGTTCGTCTGCTGCCATCAGGTCTCCGGCGATCGCCTCCCCAATGGTGACCGTGTCAGGAATCAGCTTGTTCTGATAGCGTGGCTTTGGCCCATAGCGATTGTCGGCCCGGTAGAAGTCGTCCAGGTAGGGCGGATTTTCCAACTGGTTGTAGATTCTGGCTTTAGCGACAAAGGGTTTTTCGGCATCCCAAACTTCAGAATCCCGCTTGCTGCGCGGATCTCCCCCAGAGATGCCCCGCGCGACGGACACATCCTTAGTCACCAGCGCGATCGGGTCCAGGGTATAGTCTGCCGGTTTAGGGTCATTAGCCTCGTCAATAACCGAATCAGAATCCAGGTCTAGGCGCACATTGGCATCCCCCGAAGTGATGGGAGACTCCCCAAACAGGTGGAACCGTGAATGATCCGTTTCTGTCGTCCCGAAAGAATTATTTTTAACCGTACCGCTAATGATCTGCCCCTGAAATGGTGAGATAAATTCCGCTTCATTGCCTCTCACATCGGCAACCGTCACCTCCGACGAGCTAGGAAAATCGTAGAGGCAGGAAGAGGGTGCACTAATTAGATATCCTCTAAAATCATTGCCGCCTACGATGAGGTTACCGGCGGTGTGCATGGCTCCATTCCAGTTGAAGCGTGGGCCGGGAAAAATCTCTAAATCGTTGCGGAACCAGGCCCCCCATTTGTTGCCCCGGCGCAAAATTCGGTCCTGCTGAAATTCTAGAGTTGACACCGTGTCGTTAGCATTGTCGGGCAGCACATAGACATCCACCTGAAAGTTCTTGCGCAGCACCGTTGAATTTCTGCGGTCTTCAAACCAGCCGCCTTCGATGGGCACCACCCCGGCATCATCGCTGCCCAACTGACAGGCATCGGTTAATTTATTGGAGCCGCTGAGGGGGGCGTTGCGCACCTGTAGCTGGCTGGCGCGGGCGGCCACCCCGGCATCGCTGGAGTTCGTCATGGGCGGATCGTCTACATCCGGCGTTTCAAAAATAATGGCATAGGCAACGGTGGCATCATCGGTGCCGTCCCCATCGGTGTCGGTGCGATAGGCCCAGGCATTGTCGGATTCACCGTCTCCATCCAAATCGAGGCGATCGGGCGTGCCATCGCTGTTTGCGTCTTCGTCGGGAAAGGTGTAAGCATCATCGACGCCTACGATGATGGCCGCCCCATCGCCGAGCAAGTTGTCAATCACGTCTTCACTGGGAATGCCATTGGGAAATCTGGGGTCACTGTTGAACAGATATTCCAGCTTGGCCTTAGCCCGGTCAATGGCAGGGGTGGCGGCGTTAAAGACGACCTGCTGCTGGCGATCGCCCACGGCCTCTTGGGTGCGGGTGTAGGTGCGCAGGGTAATGGAACCAACGGAAAGGGACAGCACCAGCAGCATGAGAATAGTGGTGGGCAGGACAAACCCCTCCCCCAGCAGGGGACGGCGGCTGAAGCGCAACAGCCCCCGCAGGAACCAGATCACCAGACATCGAGTCAAACCCTGCATCCACTGCCATCCTGCGCCTAGCCCACTGCGGTTTGCCCGCTGACGACGTTTAGCCATGACAAAATCCTTCAGTACTTAGAAACTGACCCTCAAGCCGACTGGTAGCCCCTCCGATTGCAGCAAGGGGGCGATCGCGCTCATCACTCAACTGCGATATCGCCCTACGGGCTAAGGTTGGAGTGTAGACCCCCCGCGTCGAGCGGGTTCTACACCTCTTGAGTGTCCTAGCGCGAAAGCGTAGCGCAACAAGATTGGCGGAACCTGGTAGAACAGCGCAGGCAACGCCAGCTATGCCAGAACGGCAGAGCGGCACGTTAATTGCGCAAATGATTGATGAAAGCGAATAATTGATGTAATGACTGCCGTGGCAACCCGTTAGAGCTGAAGCGGTAGATGCGGGTAGAGAATTTTCCTGAAGACTTCTAGGGGAAATCCCAGGCTTAACTCAAGCCCACGGCGAAACTTAATGGTTTATACGGATAGCACCTGTAGGTAAAGTATCATTTTCCTACGGAAAATTAGGCAAAGGTTCCGTGAAATTCGAGTGAAGGAATGTTGAATCCCCTGGTTCAGAATGAGAGACGGGCGTTTGCTATAACAGTGGAGGGATTTTGATAGGGGACGAGCGCAACCTATGGCTGATCTGATTTCGGCAACCCAGGCGGGAGATGCGTCGCGGGTTAGGACTCTCCTGAGCAGTGGGGCAGACCCGAACGAGCAGGATGGAGAGGGATTGTCGGCGCTGGCGATCGCCGCAGAGGCAGGCCAGCCCGATATCGTAGAGGCCCTGATTGCCCACGGTGCTGACGTCAACATTACCGATCCAGATGGCTGGACGCCGCTGATGGCTGCCGCTGCCAGTGGCCATTTAGACCTGGTGACTCGGCTGCTGGCCGAGGGGGCAGAGGTCAACGCCACCACTAGCTTTGGTCTGACGGTGCTGATGAGCGCTGCTGCCCAGGGGCGGTTAGCAGTGGTGCAGCGGCTAATCGAGGCCGGGGCCGACTATGCCCGCACTGATGAGAACCGCTGGACGGCCTTGATTTGGGCAGCGGCAGGTCAGCATACGGACGTGGTCCAGTATCTCAAAGAAGTGCGCGACCAAAAAAGTCAACCGCAGGTTTGAAGGCCCAATCCCAAACCTGACCGCCTCCAGGCTGGGTCACACTGTTAGCGGCACTCTAGCGATTCTTTGGTGCTCACCCCCGTCACGGGATTAGTGCCGCTGGCTCGGCCACAGAGGGCTAGAAGCTGCGCCCGGTCGAGAACGGCAAAGCTAAAGTCGGCCCCGGTAATGTCCGCATCCCTGAAGCTGGACTGCAGCAGCATGGCCGAGGTGAGGACAGCGTCTGTGAAGTCGGCTCCGGCAAAATTGGTGATGTAGGCGATGCCGTCGCTGAAATCCGCTCCGTGGAAGTTGGCCCCGCTCAGGTTGGAGCCATTAAACACCGCGCCCCGCAGGTCGGCACCGCTGAAATTGGCCTCCTCAAGCTTGGCATTGTTGAACTCTGCCTGGATGAGGGTTTTGCCCGCGAAATTTTTGGTGGAGATATCGACGTCGTCATAGGCGCGGATGGCCGCCGAACTCGCTGCCTCAGCAGGAAGAGGCGACCAGGTCACTGTCAGGAGCGCTAGCAAGCCGAAAATTAGTCCGAATGGTCTAAGTAGTTGAAAGCAGCGTTTTAACGTTTGCATAACCCCTGCCATTGCGTTGAGTATCGTGAATGAATTGCCATGAATAATTTAACATTTCTTTAAGTTTCCCCATCAGCCGTCAGCGAATCCCCTAGAGTATTCAGACAACTGGTTGTGTGCCAGCGAGGGTGACCTCGCGGTAGCAGCCAGTACGACGCCCATTGAAGACGGTCAAGACAGTTTGCGGGAGGGGAATGGTGGCGATCGCAGAACAATCTATTCAAACAGGCAATCTCACCTGGTTTTACCGGCAGGCCGAGCCCATGAACCCCACCCAAAAGCCCCCGGTGGTCTGTCTCCACGGGCTGCCGTCCCAGGGCTATAGCTGGCGGCAGGTGCTGCCTGCCCTGGCGGAACAGGGGTTTTGGGCGATCGCCCCCGACTGGATTGGCATGGGCTTTTCCGACAAGCCCAACAAGCGCGACTTTGCCTACACGCCAGATGCCTACGTCGCCGCGCTGGCTGATTTCCTGGCTGCTTTGGAGATTGACCGCTGCTTTCTGGTGGCCCAGGGCTTTCTCGGCTCGGTGGGGGTGCAGTACGCCCTGCGCCACCCCGACCAAATTGAGCGGCTGGCCATCTTCAACGTCCCCATTTCGGCCCAGATGAAGCTGCCCTGGCGCATCCGTCAGTTGGGCCTGCCCCTGGCCGGGGAAATGTTTACCCAAGATCCGCTGCTGGTGGACCGCACTCTAGAAGGCGGCGGGTTTTACCGAGTAGAGGACGAGGATCTGGATGTGTATCGTCGGCCTTTTTTGAAAAGCTCGGCAGCGGGGCGATCGCTCTTCATCGCGGTGCGCAACCTACAGCTCAAGCAGGCCCTGCCGGAAATTGAGGCCGGACTGGCCCAGTGGCAAAAGCCCACGCTGGTGGCCTGGGGGGTGGAAGATCCCTGGCTGCCGGTAGAGTTGGCGGAGGCGATCGCCCAAACCATCCCCGAAGCTGAGTTCGAGCGCCTGGAGCAGGTGGGCCACTATCCCCAGGAAGACTGGTACGAGAAAGTCAACGATGTGCTGCTTCAGTTCCTGCGGCGGCAGCTAGACATTTGATGCCAGGGAGTCTCCTTTCCACTCGGACTGGGCCGGGACCGTGGCAGCAATGAGCTTGCCGTTAGCAATCACGTAGCGCACGGTGGCGCGGCGGCGGATGGCATCGTAGCGATCGCCCCCATCCAGCACCATCAGATTTGCGGGCTTGCCCACCTCGACGCCGTATTGGTCCTGGACCTGCAGGGTTCTGGCCCCGTTCCAGGTGACCATGTCGTAGCAGGCGTCAATTTCCGCCATGCCCGTCATCTGGCCCACGTGGAGCGCCATGCTGGCCACCTCCAGCATATTGCCCGTCCCCAGGGGATACCAGGGGTCTTGAATGCAGTCGTGCCCCAGGCTGACGTTCAGCCCCCGCTGCCACAGTTCCTTTACCCGCGTCATGCCCCGCCGCTTGGGGTAGGTGTCGGTGCGGCCCTGGAGGGTGATGTTGATTAGGGGGTTGGCAATGAAGTTAATCTGGGCGCGGTCGAGGAAGCCCATTAGCTTGAAGGCGTAGGCGTTGTTGTAGGAGCCGAAGGCGGTGGTGTGGCTGGCGGTGACGCGATCGCCATTCTGCGCCCAAATCGCCTGGGCCGCCACGATTTCCAGAAAACGGGACTGGTCGTCGTCAATTTCGTCACAGTGGATGTCGATGAGGCGATCGTACTGGTCTGCCAGTTCAAAAATTTTGTGGACAGACCGCACCCCGTCTTCCCGGGTCAGCTCATAGTGGGGAATGCCGCCCACCACGTCGGCCCCTAGCTTCAGCGCCTCCTCCAGCAGCTCCAGATTTTTGGGACTGCCATAGATGCCATCCTGGGGGAAGGCCACCACCTGCAGGGTCATCCAGTCCTTAACGGCCTCCCGCACCTCCAGCAGTCCCTGCAAAGCAATCAGGTTGGCCTCGCTCACGTCAGCATGGGAGCGGACAAACAAAACTCCCTGCATTGCCTGCTGCTTGAGGGTGGCGATCGCCCGCTGATTGACCTCCTCAATCGACAGGGACTGCTTGCGCTGTCGCCAGATTTCAATGCCCTCAAATAGGGTGCCGCTCTGATTAAAGTGGGGGTCGCCCACGGTCATGGCTGAATCCAGGTGGATGTGGGATTCCACAAAGGGCGGACTGACTAGCTGACGGCGTAGATCCAGCTCTAGGGGAGCCTCATAGGTGAGCAGGTGGGGGGCGATCGCGCAAATCTGCCCGTCCCGAATGGCAATATCCACCACCTGGGAAGGCTGAGCGGGCCGCAGGAGGCAGCCCTGGCGCAGAATTAAATCACAGGGGTGGGAAGCCTGTGGGTCAATGGTCATGGCAACACCGACGTATTTGTGTGGAGCCACCCCCGGCAGGTTGACCTGAGCCCAGCCAGCTCAAAATGCGGGCGGGAGCGTCCCAATTTCCAGCCAGTACCGGCCAATATACTTGGTGACCTGCACAAGCTGATCAAACTTAACGGGCTTAATGATAAACGAATTCACTCCCAAATCGTAGCCGCGCAGCACATCCTCTTTTTGTTGCGACGTTGTCAGGATGACAACCGGGATGTGGCACAGGGACGGGTCGGCTTTGATTTCCTGGAGCGCTTCCCAGCCGTCTTTGCGGGGCATGTTCAGGTCGAGCAGAATGAGCCCAGGGCGAGGAGCATCAGCGGCATTGGCATAGTCGCCGCGCTGATACAAAAAGTCCATCAGCTCTTCCCCATCACGAACGCAGTAAAACGGGTTGGCGATGCAGTTTTCCTCAAAGGCGTGGCGCGTCAGGAGGCGATCGCTCTCGTCGTCATCTGCCATCAAAATAGGAACCAACACCCTGTCGGTTTTTCGGCTTCGACTAATGTTCATACAGCTTTACCCCAAGGGAGAAGAGAAAAAGGAAGCGGTCAGAGTATCCGCGCTTCGTGCCAGGTCTGGCCGTTGAAACGGACGGATAGCCTGAGCCTTCGTTTTCTGCTCTGTGCCTGCTGTGGCAGTTCAAGACCTCAACTCTTGCAAGTTGATGAGTCGGGAACGACTCCACTTTGCGCCTAGTAACCCGCTCCTCATAACATTAGAACAGGGTTTTGACACTCCCCATAGCTAAAAGCTAGGGGATTCTTGGTTCATCCACCATCCTTAAAACTGATCTGAGAGTTTTATCTCAAACTCCGCAACCCCTCACCAAACAGCCGCACCAAAATGGTCAAACTATCTAGATATTGG
>JBHJGR010000120.1:0-6176 GCA_050331615.1 Elainellaceae cyanobacterium | reverse complement strand
TGGACTGACATCCCCCTGAGACTCGCCCTCTGCCGCCGTTTCCTCCTTTTTGGGCTGCTCAGAGCGCCGCAGCAGGTCACTGGAGGGGGGCTTCGATGATGTGCGGCTATCGCGCTCGACGATGGCCTTCAGCCGCTCAACTTCCTGGGTAAACCCCTCAATCACCTGCTGCTGTTGCAGAACCATCTCCACCAGCACAGAGTGCGGGGTCTGCTCTAGCGCGCTGCGTTCCGGGCGAGGGATGTGGGTCATTGCTTCACCTTACTCCTACTGCGGCTCTTGTCAACCCCTAGTGCTGAATATCTACCCCTCGTTTAAACCCGATGATTGAGTCAGAAGTTGAGAGTCCATAGAATAACTAGGAGGCTAAAGAGGTTTCATGTGGTTCACCTGTAGCAAAACCCGTAAATTGGCGTACCGCAGGCTCGTGAAAAGCTAATACAATATCTTGCTTTGGAACGCCTAGTTCAACCAGTTGATTAGCAATTCCTACTTCTGTTCCATCATGCTGAATCCAGATTTTTCCATCCTTAATATCCAGATGCAAAATACAGCCAAATTCCCGTTTGTTTCCCCGCCAACCTACATGCAGCAATTGATAGTGATCCTGCTCAGCATCAAAGACCGTCTGCACCTCATATTCCTGTACATTTTGTTGATTTGAAGCGCGTTGGGCGCGTTCGGAAAGGAGTTGTCGAATGTAGTGCCGATACTGTTCTACAGCCATTGAGCAATGATCTCCTGTTGTACGTCATAAACTATCAGTCGCAATTGATATCGCTGAATTGCAGCCACAATAAACCGTCGCTTAAAAAAACTCTTGTAAATCGGCTCTCGCACCGCTAAATAAAGCTGACGATCTGGCTCAATAATCTCTAATGCATCTCGATAATTCAAGAACTGCCCCAGCGCCGTATGAAAATCTGAAACATTAGATGGACTGATAAAGCTTTTAACTTCTACAGCAATTTTCTGATTCCCTCTTGTCGCGGCTAACAGCTGCTCTGCTGCCAGGTCAATCTCAAACTCGACATCATCAACCGCAATTTCATAGGGGTCAGCCGTAATTTGCCAACCCTCCTTCTCCAAAGCTGCTCTAACAACATCATGAAACCGATCTTTCACCATAGCCAACGATCAATGATGAGAAATAACATGGGCGATCGCTTCTACACAATGCCCGATGCTACCACTCGCACACTTACTGGAAGCTTCTCCAATGGCATGACTCGCATGGCTGATCGCTTGCCCAACCGCCTGAAGATCGTTCCCCGCTGGGATATCCCCTAGCTCATAACAAGTTAGATCGGTTTTCGGTACAGGCTTCTCAGCCAATCTGCGCCGATTGCGGTAGAAATCGACACAGAAATAGCCAACTCCCAACGCTGTGGATGAACAAATCAAGAGGGGGATCAGGGGCATGGCAAGTACCTCATGGCATTGATACAAATCATTATAACTTTACGAAAAAAGCGTTTATGGCAACTCTCACGGCTCAGCCTCTCCTGCGTCTACTGCGGTATGGCAAACCCTATCGGCTCCAGGTTGGGGGGGCGATCGCCAACTCCATCCTCAACACCCTGTTTGACCTGGCTCCTCCCTATCTGATCGGCATCGCCATTGATATTGTTGTTAACGAAGAAAACTCCCTGATCGCTCGTCTGAGTATCCCCGGCATTACCGGGCAACTCGCCATTCTATCGCTGCTCACCCTGCTAATCTGGAGCCTGGAATCCCTCACCGAATACTTCTACAGTCGCCTCTGGCGGAACCTGGCTCAAACTCTCCAGCATGAACTGCGCGTCGATACCTACAGCACCACCGTTCTGCTGGTGGGCAGCACGTTCATCGTCCTTGCGCCGGGAGTGTCTTGGTGGGCAATGGCTCCCATCCCCTTTGTTATCTGGGGAGAGCAAGCGGGCGGCGCAGGCAGGAATCACCACAAAGGCACTGATGAGTAAAACCCCGATCGCCTTGATGGAAATGCCGACCACCAGGGAGAGCAGCACAATGAAAGTAGTGCGTTGGGCAGTGACGGATACGCCACGGGCGATCGCCATCGGTTCATTGAGGGTGAGGAGAATTTGCGATCGCAGCGTCAAGCCAATAAACGCCACACAGACACACAGTAACAGAGCACTGAAGATCAGATCCGCCGTTTGCACCGCGAGAATACCGCCAAACAGAAGATTGGTGATGCCCCCCTGATACTCGTCTCGAAAGCTCAGCAGAATAATGCCGATCGCCAGGGAAGACGAGTAGATAATATTTAACAGAGCATCGGTCTAGAGATGCGTGCGTTCGAGGAAATAGGTCACGCCCAGGGCAAACAGAACCGCAAAGGGAAGCAGCACCCAAGAGGGATTGAAGCCCAGCAGAAACCCAATACTGATACCCAGCAGAGCGGAATGTCCTAGAGCATCGCTGAAGAAAGAAAGCTGTCGAAGGATCGTGAAACTGCCCAATAAGCCCCCCGTCAGCCCGGTCAAAACGCCGCCCATGAGCGCCCGCTGCATGAAGGGTAGTTGAAACAGTTCAATGACGCGCGTAAATTCAGCCTAGATTGTCATAATGGGCTATTATGAGGGGAACTTGCAGCGGGAGTGGACGACCTTGGAACTATCGCTCAAAACCGCAGACCCACCCGCTGGGGCACGACGGCCACAGGTTGGGGCATCCAGAGGGGAAGCCACGCTTGATCGGATGCCTCGAAGCTTGCGACCAAATTTTCGGCGTTTTGGCGCATGGTCGTCAGGTAGTAGTCTGGCTGAACAGCTTCGGCAGGGCCTGCTTCAAGAGGGTCGAACACACTGACGCTGATATTGAGGTCGTTGGCGATCGCTTCAAACGATTCTTGCCCCGCCTGAGGTTCCGTCAGGATAGTTTTCAGACCTTCAGACTGCACCGTTTCCATCACCCGCTTCACATCTTCCGGCGACGGATTTTCTTCGGGAATGCCCACCAACGTTTCGGATTGCAGTCCATAGCTGTCGGCAAAGTAAGATGCGAAGTCATGGAACACCACGAAGGTTTGTCCTTCAAAAGGTGCCAGTTGTTCTGCAATCTCGGCATCTAGTGCTTCCAGTTCGGCAATGAAAGCTTCAGCATTGGCGGTGTATTCTGCTTCGCCCTCTGGATCGGCGGCAATCAGCCCATCCCGAATGTTTTCCACCTGCTCGATCGCCCGTTTCGGATCAATCCAAACATGGGGATCAAATTCGCCATGGTGATGGTCGTGCCCGGCTTCGGCATGATCATGGTCGTGGGCTTCTCCTTCGGCATGATCATGGGCTTCCCCTTCGGCATGGTCATGCCCGTGGTCATGACTGTGTTCATCGGTAGCGAGGGTGGCAATGCCTTCGCTGGAATCGATAATCACGAGGTCGGCATTTTCAGCGTTCTCGATCATGTCATCCAGGAAAAACTCCATCTCCAGGCCATTCTTTACCAGCACATCGGCGGTGGCGATCGCCCCTCATGCCCTCATCAAAGAGAACTCTGAACTTGAACTACATTAAAATCTGTTCCATCAAAACCAGGAAGATCTTGTTGATGTAAGTCGGATCATCTTTTTGAAACAGGACGTGATGCTGTTCTAGTTCGGCGCGATCGCTGCCCCACCACTCAATCTGGTCAAAGGGCGTTGGCGAGACGATAAAAGAGTTCAGCGTGATATTGGGATCGCCCAAACGAGTTTCGATCGCTTTGATGGTGCGGTAAAACTGGATTTTGAGATCGCCTTCTCCTCGAAGATTGCGGAGTCCTTTCGGGTCAACAAATGTGATGTATTGATGGTTTTCTACCACTAGCCACAAAATAAAGTCGGGATAGAAGTTACCTGCCTCAAAGAAACCAATACCACGCCCACGGCTCTGGTTACGGAGTAAATAAAGTTCTTTATCTTGAAAGAAGGCTCGTTCTTTTTCGTAGTAGGTACGCAGATCTAGGACAAATTTCTTTTCACCTTCGTTTAGTTGGACTGGGCTGACTTCTATATGATCACTCTTCAAATAAATGAGAGGTCGATATAAATGTCGTCTAAAATCAATGGCATGGAAATTTGCAAAGGGTACATCATGCAGCGTGCCATTTTTGATGTCGGCTTTAATGCCCTCTAGCGTTGCGACAATATCTTCTTGCGACTGGTCGATCAAGAAACGATATTCCTCAATGAAGTTAGGATCATCGGCCTGGATATCTTGAATTTGCAGATAATCACTTTCGCACTGGCTTTTGTAAGCTCTGTAAGTTTTATCGCAATATTTTTTTAGCAAAGTCATTGCTAATTCTTGCCAGGAGCGAACTTTCTCAAAGCTAGTGAAGGCTAATTCTTCAGCGGGGATGTACAGAAGATACCAATCAGAATTTTTCAGCAGCGTTTCTAGGCTGTCGCGGGTAATGCTGAAGTTGTGCCAGCCTCGTTCTGCTTTGTACTGTTGCAAATCTTGATAGATCGCTTCCATATCCATGAAAGCAAAGTGCAGATCTTCAAGTTTGCCTTCATTGCGAACAGCCGTATCTTCCTTGTCGCGCAAATCCTGACTTTTGCGGGCTTGCACTTTGGGGTACCAATCTAAAGTAATGCGATCGCGAAACAATGGCTGATCTGGATCAAGCTGAAGTTTAGGAGCTTGAGTTTTGAAATTAAAATCTGGATCGACTCGCACCATTTTGAGGGGAGTCGTGCCCAAGTTTTTGATCACGGGCAAGATGAACTCAATTCGATTTTCTTGATCCGGTAAACCTTCTTTTTCTAAGTAATCGCGGAATTGTTGCATGTAGTCAGCGCGAACCCCAAAGATATTAAGGGTTTCTAAGGTGCTGATGCGCTCTGGAGCTTTGACATCGCGCAGGTGTTGGCTGCGCTTGAGGCTAAAGTTGTAGCCTTTGAGCCGCACCCCTCGACCAAACAGTTGAATGATTTCTGGCCCTTCGCCACGGCCAATGTTCATTAGGCCCATTGTGCTAACGCGCCAGCTACTCCACCCTTCGGTGAACTTTTTGGAGCCGATAAGAATGTTAACGGTGGAGTGGGATTCGTTAATTTGACTAAAGAGGGCATCGCCAAAATCAGATTCGACGACGATGAGTTGTTCAAAGGTTTCACACAGCTTTCGCAGTTTTGGGGCATCCCCCACGTTGATAACGCCAAAAGGAGAATTATTTCCTAGTCTGAGGGCTAGTTCGCCTTCGGTTGATTTCAGATGCTCGACATGCAGTTGCCCCTGAGCAGACGCATTAAAGACTTGCGACAAAATGTCACGAAACAGATCGAGCGTCGTCCATTGCAGTTGGCGCAAGCATTGATGCACATAGGTAAAGGTGGTGCCAAAGATCTCTCGCTGTTGGTTGTCCAACAAGCCAGGGCTGCCGCTCAGGAGTCGAGAGAGAGCGTCGCTGCTGCGCTCGGGTTGGCTCACGAAGTCGGCAATAAACAGCAGAATGTCTACGACATCGGAAACTTGGCGACCCCGTTGAGTCCGAACGGCATTCACGCTGCTACCCACAAATACCCAAAGGGGATCTTCGAGCAAAAAGGGCTGGAGTGCTTGAGCCTGGTCTTGATACAGCTTTTTCTGCTGATAAAAAGCCAGTAGACAAGCCGTCAGGTAAAGCCTGCGGCTGTCTTCGTCCCGGTCTTCGGCCAGGTTAAAAATGCGATAGTCTTTGCCGTAACCATCGCCGTAGAAATATTTGTAGGAATAGTCAAACACAATGCATTTGGCATATTCCTGCACCAGGTCATCGTTTTTGCTGGCTTTCATCGCCTGCCCAAAGGTGGCGGAGTATTCAAAGGCAAATCCTGTTTCGGAAAGCTGATCGCGGCGCTTTTTCCATTCTTCGCCACTGGCTCCCCGATGGCCTTCGTCTACCAGCACCAGGTTGTTGCTCTCAAAAGCTTCCACGGCGACGGTGCCGGGTCCGGCTTCTTCTTTGAGCTTATAGATTTCGATGACTTCGACGCCTTTACCTGTGAACAGGCTACGTCCTGATTTGGAAAAACTCTCAGCCAGAATGCCGGATAGCGCAAACTCGTTGAGGTGCTGTTGAGAGAGTCCTTCGTTGGGGGTCAGCAGAATGATGCGGTTGAGGGTATCGGTACGGCCATGCTGTTTGAGGTAGTGCTGATACTGCAAGATATTGACGTGCATCAGCAGGGTTTTTCCTGACCCGGT
>JBHJGR010000119.1:0-5178 GCA_050331615.1 Elainellaceae cyanobacterium | reverse complement strand
TCCATACGTTTTTAGAGAGGTTTTTCGCGCCTCTGGTTGCAGACTGGACTCTGCTTTCGGGTTCGAGGAGACTGACTTGGATGCTTCCACCCACCCTGGGGGTTCAAATCAGTTCTATTGTACTGCACTGGGCAGACTGCTAGACTTCGCCCAGCGCGGGAACCATCTGTATCCCCACGTTTAAAGCCAGGGGTTTTATCCGGTTCCCGAACCCTTCAATATTCGATAAGCCCCAGCCAGGACAGCAAACCCTGCCCGGTGATGTATTCGATCGCCAGGGTAATCACAAACCCAATCATGGCGGCCCGCCCGTTGAGGCGCTCGGCATAGTCGTTAAAGCCAAACTTCGGCTCTTGCAGATTGGGCGTTACGGGAGGTTGGGGATTCGTCATGACAGACAAGTATCCAGAGAAATAAGTTACAAAACTTTATTATATCGTGCTGCCATGATTGTATAGGGTGCCAGTGAATTGGCCAAGGGCATGATGGTTTACTGAAAGATGTGCGAACGAGGTAGCCAATGGAAATCGGGGTTCCGAAGGAAACAAAGGATCAGGAGTTTCGGGTCGGGCTGAGTCCCGACAGCGTGCGGGTGCTCAGCGACCAGGGGCATCAGGTGTTTGTCGAATCTGGCGCGGGCGTCGGGGCAGGCTTTACAGATGACGACTATCTCCAGGCCGGGAGCAAAATCGTTTCCGCTGCCAAAGACACCTGGGATCGGGATCTGGTGGTGAAGGTGAAGGAGCCGCTGTCCGCCGAATATCCCTTCCTGCAGCCGGGTCAGATTGTCTTCACCTACCTGCACCTGGCGGCCAATCGCTCCCTGGTGGAGCGGCTGATCGAATCGGGCACAACGGCGATCGCCTACGAAACCGTGGAACTTCCCGATCGCCCCATCCTGCCCCTGCTCACCCCCATGAGCATCATCGCCGGACGGCTATCAGTGCAGTTTGGCGCTAGATTTCTGGAGCGCCAGCAGGGCGGGCGGGGCGTTTTGCTGGGGGGCGTGCCAGGGGTGCGTCCGGGGCGGGTCGTGATTCTGGGTGGCGGGGTGGTGGGCACGGAAGCTGCCCGCATCGCTATTGGCCTGGGTGCCCATGTGCGCATTGTGGACATCAACGTGGAGCGGCTGTCCTACCTGGAAACCCTGTTCGGCTCGCGGGTGGAGCTGCTCTACAGCAGTGCCCCTCAGATTGAGGCGATCGTGCCCGATGCCGACCTGGTGGTGGGAGCGGTGCTAGTCCCTGGCCGCAAACCCCCCATCCTCGTCCCCGCCTCCCTGGTGGAGCAGATGCGGGCAGGCGCAGTCATTGTAGACGTGGCGGTGGATCAGGGGGGCTGTGTGGAAACCCTGTGCCCCACCTCCCATTCCCAGCCCACCTACGAAGTCAACGGCGTAGTCCACTACGGCGTGCCCAATATGCCTGGAGCCGTGCCCTGGACAGCTACCCAGGCGCTTAATAACAGCACCCTCCCCTACGTGATCAAGCTGGCCAACCAGGGGCTGGACGCCCTCCAAACCGACCGAGGCTTTGCCCTGGGGCTGAACGTGCAGGCCCACCGGCTAGTGCAGCCCATCGTGCGGGAAGTATATCCCGACTTGGCGGACTAGCTCACCCCTGCTAAAACCGATCCTTCATGCCCCGAATTTTGGCAAAGGCGGCCACCGCATCCTCAGTTTGAGCGACGGACTGGAGGGCGGGCTGATCCCATCGCAGAAACGGATTAGTCCGCTTCTCCAACCCCAGGAGAGAGGGCACCGTGGCCTGCTGCTGGCGACGGGCGGCCTCCACCTCGGCTAACCGATTTGCCAGGTCGGCATTGTTCCGATCCACCGTGCGGGCAAACTTCAGGTTCTTCAGGGTATACTCGTGGGCACACCAGACTCGCGTCGTGTCTGGGAGCGATCGCAGCTTCGACAAAGACGACACCATCTGGGCGGGCGTGCCCTCAAACAGCCTGCCGCAGCCCCCAGCGAACAGGGTATCGCCACAGAACAGCTCTCCCACAGCCTCATCCCCCGTGGCGTCTGGTGCAGGCGGAAAGTAGTAGGCGATGTGGGCGCGGGTGTGTCCCGGCACGAAGAAGACCTCCGCTGGGCGATCGCCAAACGCGACGCGATCGCCCTCGTTCAGGAACACCTGCTGCCCCGGAATTCGCCCCCGGTCCACCTCGCCCCCATAGACGGTGGCCTCTGGAAACCGCTCCAGCAAAGCCCGATTGCCACCTACGTGGTCGCTGTGGTGGTGGGTGTTGAAAATGGCGACCAGCGGCACCTGGAGGGATTCGAGCTGCTCCAGGACGGGAGCCGCCTCAGCGGGGTCAACCACGGCAGCCACCTGACGGGATGCATCGTGGAGCAGAAAAATATAGTTGTCAGACAGGGCAGGCAGTCGATAGATGTGCATAGCCTTGTTTCCTCGGATGTCCTTCTGATATCCTAGCTGCCCCATCCGTGGGGATGCGGTCGTCGATGGGAGGGGCGATCGCTAAGCTTTAGAAAGTCTTTATTGGCAAATCATCTAAGCTTTGTATAGCTGGTCGAGGTTGCCCTGGAGAATGAAACTGAGTTACGTAAAACGCCGTCAATAGGTCCGCCATGATCGACTCCAGTCCGAAGCATTTCTCTCTAGCAATGTTTCGTAGACGATCCCCAGACAAATCCAGTACTCGACGAACTGCTCAGGAAAATATTCGGCGATTGCTGACGCAAATCGAAGCCTCACGAAAAATTAGTCGATTTGAGCACCTTCAGTTGATGACAGCTATTCTGTCAAATCGGGCTGAAACTGCCCAAGACCGCCGTATGATTAACAAGATTTTTGAAGAGACACAGGCAGGGCAGCTAAAGATTGTTGATCAGGAAGATCTTGGCTTAGCTGATGGGCTTGACGAAGTTAACATTGAGCAGAGAATCAGAGAGGCTTAACCGTGACACAGCAAACTCAAACCGTTCTGGTGACTGGTGGAGCTGGCTATATTGGCTCCCACGCGGTTCTAGCGCTGCTGCAGGCCGGTTATGAGGTCGTCGTGCTCGACAACCTCGTCTACGGGCACCGGGACATTGCCGAGGATGTGCTGAAGGTTGAGCTAGTGGTGGGCGACACCAGCGATCGCACCTTACTCGACCAGGTATTTGCAACTCACGACATCGATGCCGTCATGCACTTTGCCGCCTATGCCTACGTGGGCGAGTCGGTAAAAGATCCAGCCAAGTACTACCGCAACAACGTCACCGGCACCCTCACTCTGCTCGAAGCGATGGTGGCGGCATCCATAAAGAAATTCGTCTTTTCATCCACCTGCGCCACCTATGGCGTACCTAAAGTCGTTCCCATTGACGAAAGCCAACCCCAGCATCCCATCAACCCCTACGGCATGACCAAGCTCATGGTGGAGTACATGCTAGCTGACTTCGATCGGGCGCATGACCTTAAATCGGTTTGCTTTCGCTACTTCAACGCAGCAGGGGCCGACCCAGAAGGACGCCTGGGGGAAGACCACAACCCCGAGACCCATCTCATCCCGCTGGTGCTGCAAACGGCACTGGGCCTGCGAGAATCGATTTCCATATTTGGTACAGACTACCCCACCCCCGATCAGACCTGCATCCGCGACTACATTCACGTTTCTGACCTGGCCGACGCCCACGTGCTGGGGTTGGAATACCTGCTCAAGGGCGGAAACAGCGACGTATTCAACCTGGGCAACGGCAACGGCTTCTCGGTAAAAGAGGTGATTGAAACCGCTCGTGCGGTTACTGGGCATCCCATTCCAGCCATTGAGTGCGATCGCCGCCCCGGCGACCCACCCAGCCTGGTGGGCAGCAGCGAAAAGGCCCGCCATATCCTAGGCTGGCAACCCCAATATGCCGACCTGTCCGCCATCATCTCCCACGCTTGGCAGTGGCACCAGCAGCGTCACCAGCCCCGTTAGGTAATTTCCCAAGAAGAACACCCCGTCGAGCAAGCAGGATGCATGCTCGCATCGTTCCGTTGCAGGCTGGAAGCCTGCGCGGCGCAAGGTTTTGAAACAATTCACGTTATACCCATTTTGCACGAAGACGCATAGGAAAAGTCCGGGCAGACAAGAGGCTTAAGCCCCTGGTTGTGCGCGGCTTCACAGAAAAACGGTATTAGGCGTCATTCCTCAAACATAATGCCTTTACCGCTGTCCTCGTGCTATCCCGGTACGACCCCAGTAGGTTCACGAGCATGGGTAGTCTCAAAATCTAAACTCCACATTATAAATGACCGTAGGCTTCAGTAAAGTTACGGGAAGTTCGACTGGCATTTGCTTAGCAGGCTGAAAAGGCTTAGGCAAATTTAAGGATGAAAACAGATTTGAGATATTCAATAATTTAGCCGTAGTGACATCCTCCCGACGCTGACCCTACGGGTACAGCGCTGGCCTCCTAACCTCGCGATTAGGCATTCCTGCCCCACGCCACTGATCTAGGTCGAACCCCATGATTCTTCCCCCGACAGACCGACTTGACAGGCTGTTGCCAATTCCCAGAGTCCCTGGGTACAGCTTTACAGACGCTTCCTTTGTCCTGCGAAGTTTTGACCCACCCACAGCCCTTTGCCGCCAAGCAAAGGGCTGTGGGTGGAACCCCCTAACTGCGGTTGTCAAGGTTCAAAACCGTTCTAGAACTTTGGAGGTCCCGGCAATGCCTGACTTTCACGCTCAATCTACGGGCGGTTAGACCATTTGTATGGTAGCCTAAAACCTTTGTGCTGTATGCACTTTACTCGACTGGAACCCAAAGATTGTGGGTCGATTTTCGGGGTATCGCCCCCCTCAATCGCTCATCTCCATGAGAACGGTCGGATGACCATCATGTTCTGCAGCTTTGGCGATCGCCCCCTCATTCTCCGCCTCTATGGCCAAGGGCGGGTTTTGCACCAGAACCATCCAGACTGGGAAGCAATTCACACCCACTTCTCCTCCCTGCCGGGGGAACGGCAAATTATCGTGCTGGCGATTGAGTCCGTTCAACACAAAATCCGTGGGACTCCCCCACCTCGGAACAGGTGGGGGAGGAAAGCGGGTGAGTCGATTCCCCTCGATGGGGATGAGACTCACAATCTCTTAGGCTACACATAGACCATTCGACCTCCTGACTAGCGTTGTTTTAGATACTGAGAACTGTCCGATTCGCTTCCATTGCCAGTC
>JBHJGR010000118.1:0-4758 GCA_050331615.1 Elainellaceae cyanobacterium | reverse complement strand
GCTGGGTGAGGGCTTGCTGGAGGCGATCGCCCCCTTCATCCGCACCGATCACCGAGAGAAAGAAAGTCTCTCCCCCCAGGCTGGCCACGTTGGCGGCGGTGTTGGCCGCACCCCCCGGCACGTCCTGCACCCGCTCGATATCCACGATGGGCACGGGGGCTTCGCGGCAGAGGCGGGTCGCGCCGCCCTGGAGGAAACGGTCTAAAATGGCGTCACCGATCACCAGCACCCGCAGGTGGGCAAAGCGGTCGAGGCAGGTCAGCCAGCGTTCGGTTTGAGGTTCTAGAGTCATCATCGTCCGTTTGCAGAATGAGGGTTGCCGCCGCCGCCACGTCGGGAGCCAGGTAGTCGGGCGATCGCACGGCGTTGAGCTGCCACTCAGTTTCGTTACCGTTGTGGATCAAGATGGCGCGGCATCCGGCCCGGTGGGCGGCTTCCACGTCGTTGAGGATGTCGCCAATTAGCCAGGAGCGGGAGAGGTCAAGCTGGAGGTCTGCCGCTGCCTGGAGCAGAAGGCCCGGTTCGGGCTTGCGGCAGTTGCAGGCGATCGCATAATCCGCCACCACCCCCGCCGGATGGTGGGGACAGTAGTAAAATCCCGCCAAAGGCACGCCCAGCAATTCCTGGAGCCGCCGCTCCACTAATCCCAAAGCCGCCTCCGCAAAGTAGCCCCGCGCGATGCCCGACTGGTTGGTGACCACCACCAGGGCATAGCCCGCCCGGTGAAGGCGCTGCACCCCCGCCGCCGTGCCGCCCTGGAGCTGCATCCGCTGGGGATCGACGTTGTAGGGCACATCCACCACCAGGGTGCCGTCCTTATCCAGGAATACCGCCGGACGCTTTAGGGCCATGAGGACTCCTTCATGGGCAGCACCATGATCTCGGATATCACCGTGTCGCTGGGCTGGAGCAGCAGATACTCAATGGTTTCGGCCACGTTGCGGGGGTCTTGCAAAGTCGTGGTGTCAATGTCGGGAAAGCGCTCCAGCAGGAACTGGGTCTTCATGCCACCGGCAATCAAGGAGGTGACTTTGATATTGTGCGATCGCCCCTCCACATGCAGCGCCTGACTCAGCCCCAGCAGGCCCCATTTGCTGGCATGGTAGGCCGAGGCGTTGGCCCAGGCCCGCTTCGCCGCCGTAGAGACGATATTGATGATGTGGCCGCCGCCCTGCTCCCGCATGTGGGGAAACACCGCCTTTGCCATGTAGAACGGGCCGTTCAGGTTGACGTTGATGACTTTCTGCCAGTCGGCGATCGCCATTTCTTCCACGGATAGAGTGATATCAATGCCCGCATTGTTCACCAGCACGTCGATGGCTCCGTAGGTGTCCAGCACCTGCTCAACCATTTGGGTAATGTGCTCCGGGCTGCTGACGTCGAGGGGGAGGGCGATCGCTGTGCCGTCCTGCGACCGGATTTCTTCGGCGACCTGATTGGCCATTTCCTGGCGCAGGTCGGCTACCACTACTTTCAGGCCACTTTCGGCCAGACGGCGGCAGGTGGCTTCTCCCAAACCTCTTGCGCCGCCTGTGACGATGACGACTTTGTTGGCGAGGCGTTGGGCGATCGGGCTGATTTTGGGTAGGGTTTGCATGATGTCTCCTTGGTTGCGAATCATATTATGGTTGGGGGCATTGCCGGCCCTGTTTGGGTTGGGGGGCATTGTGAAACACGTTATGGGTTGCGTAGGGGGGTGGACGATTCACCGACGGTGGCGCGGATGGGGGATTCCCGTTGGGGACGGATGGGTGGCAGGGGTAGAGGGGCGGGAGGTTGGGGGCGGGGTTCCCAAACGGTTTCGGGGAGGGCGGCTCCGCTGGTGCGCAGCAGGTCTTCCTCGATCCACTCGCAGATCAGGTGCAGCACCAGCAGGTGAATCTCCTGGATGCGCTGGGGGTCGGCGGCGGGAACGCAGATGGCCTGATCCACCAGGGATCGCACCTGGCCACCATCGCCCCCCAACAGCGCGATGGAAAAGACGCTGAGCGCCTTGGCTGCCTGCACAGCTTGCACGACGTTGGGCGATCGCCCACTGGTACTCATCACCAGCAGCACATCCCCCGGCTGGGCAAAGGTGCGCACCTGGCGGGCAAAGATGTCCCCATAGCCCACATCATTGGCCCAGGCGGTGAGCAAAGCCGTGTCCGCTGTGAGGGCGATCACCGGCAGTCCTGCCCGCTGGGGGGAGCGAAACCGGCCCACCAGCTCGGCAGCAAAGTGCTGGGAATCCGCCGCACTGCCGCCGTTGCCGCACACCAGCACCTTGCCCCCCCGCTCGAAACATTGGCTGATCTGCGCCGCCGCTGCCAAGATATCCGTCCCCAGTAGCCGCTTCGACTGCTGGAGGGCGTGCATGGCCGCATCAAAGCCATCCTCCAGGCGCAGGCGGGCCTGCACTTCGGCGCTGACGGTGGTCAGGGTGGGGGCGGCCAGCATATCTTCGTAGAGGGCGGCGATCGCACTCGTCACCCTGGGCCAGGTGAACTGGCTGGCCACATGGCGGATGGCCTGCCGCCCCATGAGGTTGAGCAAAGCCGGGTGGCGGTAGAGAAAGGCGAGGCGATCGCACACCTGGTCGGGCCGCCGGGGGGACACCAGATAGCCCGTCTCCCCATCTTTGACCGTGAACTTGATGCCCCCCACGTTGGAGCCAATCACCGGGGTGCCGCAGGCCATTGCCTCCAGGGGCGTGATGCCAAAGGGTTCGTACCAGGGGGTGGTCACGAAAATATCCGCCGCGCTGTAGTAGTACTTCAGCACCTCCCGCTGCCGCTGCCCGACAAAGGTGACGCGATCGGCGATGTTCAGCTCACGGGTGAGGGTCTGTAGCCGGTCAATCTCCGGTGTCAAGGTCGGGTCAGGGACAGGGGACTCGCCCCCCACCACCAGCAGGCGGGCGGGCAGGCGGGCCTGATGATTGAGGGCGGCAATGCCCCGAATGGCCGTATCCACCCCTTTGCGGGGCACCATGCGCCCAAGCTGGAGGACAATGCGCTCCTGGAGGGGCAGTCCTAGGGTGGCGCGGGCCTGGGCCTTGGGCAGGGGCCAGAACTCGGCGGCATCCACCCCGCAGGGAATCACCCGAATCTTGGCGGGATTGGCATGGTAGAACTGCATCAAGTCATCCCGATCCTGGGGGCACTCCGCCACGATGTAGTTGGCCGCCTGCACCACCTGCTCCTCCACGGCAAACCGCTGATCCGGGAAGCGATCGGCGCTGCCCTGGTGCTGCCGCCGAATCCGTCCCAAAGCATGAAAGGTGACGATGAAGGGCACCCCCGTCCGCTGCTTGAGGGAGAGGGCTACCAGGGCCGACATCCAGAAGTTGGCGTGGATGAGCTGGTAGCAAGGCTTGCCCTGAAGCATCCCGTTGGCCTGGGCCTGCTCCCGCTCCATGAAACACTGGATAAAGCGGGTAAAGTCTCCCATGTGGGGCAGCAAATCCTCCTTGGGGATGGACCGGGTGGGGCCAGCGGGGACGTGGATGATACGCACGCCGTTTTGCCAGATCACCGCTTCGGGCAGGTCGGGGCGATCGCGCCGGGTAAACACATCTACCGTATAGCCGATCGCCGCCAGATGCTTGGCCACCTGACCGACGTAGACATTTTGCCCCCCGCTGTCGGTACCGCCAAAAATACCCAGCGGCGAGGCGTGTTCACTGATGAGGGCAATGCGTTTGGTCATGACGATTTGCAGGATTTTAGATTTTGGATTTTAGATTTTGGATTTTTGGGGTTAACGTCCCGATGCGATCGCGGGGGATCGGGCATCGTGGTGGGCGATCGCCCAATTAAACGCATCGTTCCAGTCCTGGATGAATCGCTGGATGGAGAATCTTTGCTGGGCGGTCTGACGGGCACCCTGGCTGAGGGCGATCGCCCGATTAGGATCATCAATCAAAGACTGCATTTGATGAATAATCTGCCGGAGATCGGTATGGACAAAGCCGGAGACCTGGTTTTCAACAACGGTGGAAAGCTCGGTGGTGGCCAGCCCCACAATCGGAAGCCCCAGCATCATGGCCTCGCAAACCGCCAGCCCCAAACTGGTGTAGCGCACGGGATGAAAGAAAAAGCGATAGCGGCAAAGAAAGGCAGGCAGGTCTCGGTGGGATATTTCACCCAAGCCGTCCAGGGATTCTGACCCCATGCCCACCAAATCCAGGGGGACTTGCTGGCGGACTTTCTCAAAGACGTCCACTCCCAGACGGCGACCGCGCGATCGCAGCCCATTCACTACCACAATGCCCTTGGGAATCTCGCCCGTGTAACGCAACCCAGCGGGCACCATCACTCCATGCTCAATCACGCGGGTGGGCGTTACGCCGCTGTCCCACATTAGCTGATTAAAGTGAGTAACATGCACCAGCAGTAGATTTGGATCACTGACCACATGCTGAGTATCGGTGGGATGCTCACGGGGCGGATCGTGCTCCAGAAACAGGCGCGGCAGTTGTCGCTGAGCCGGAGAAAGGATCTCATACTGATCCTGCAAATAGTTGCGGCGGGACTGAAACAAAACACAGTCAAAGTCGTGACGGCGCACCTCATCGGCGGCAATGTTGTGGACGTTCCTTCCCCAGGGAAACCCCGGCAGGCGACCCCCATAGCCTTCAGGCCGCCCCGGCTTAATAGGCAAATAAAAGTCATGGGGAGCCTGGGTCAGGTAATGGAGGTAGCTGCCGTGGATGTGCCAGGTGAGGATTCGGAGGCGTTGCATGGGAGAGATGGGTAGGTGGGTGGGTGGGTAGAT
>JBHJGR010000117.1:0-15543 GCA_050331615.1 Elainellaceae cyanobacterium | reverse complement strand
GTTAGCACCTAGGGTTCGGTTTTCTGAGACTGGGTGGCGATCGCCGCCAGTTCACGGGGACGCTCAGGCAGGGTGAGCACCGGGCGCTCTACCGCCTCCTGCTCTTCCGGCAGAAACTCCCGGCGAGCTAGCACGATCGCCCCCAGCAGCGCCATGAGCAGCAGCACCGAGGCCAGCTCAAACGGCAGCAGAAAATCGCTGAACAGATGCTTACCGATGATGACCGTGGCCGCATCTCCGGCGATCGCCTCTGCCGAGATTGCCCAGGGGGTGGTCAGAATCATGGACGACAGCAGGGCAAACAGGCCCAGGCAAACCACTGCCGTCACCAGCCGCCCCAGCCAGACGTTCTTCAAGGGGAGGAAGCCCTCTCGCTTGTTAACCAGCATGATACCGAACAGGATCAGCACGTTCACTGCCCCGACGTAGATCAAAATCTGAGCTGCTGCGACAAACCCAGCATTGAGCAGGACAAACATCCCCGACAGGCTGATGAACACGGCCCCCAGCAAAAACGCTGAGTAGACGATATTAGCCAGCAGTACCACGCCCAGCGCCGACCCAATCATCATGGCCCCCAGCACCCCGAGGGAAACAATTTGTACGCCTTCGGCTAAATTCATGGATGGGACTCCCTATTTTGCTTCGGTACCAGTTTTTTGGGGCTCGGTGCCACCGATCATTTCGTCGAGAATTTCTTCCGGTAGCTTACCAGCTCGGCGCGAGCCTTTGGGCAGGCCGTGGGGGCTGACCACCCCTTTGGGCAGGTAGGCCATTTCCCGTAGAGGAGTCACCATCGGATCTTGAGTTACCTTGTAGGGCAACCGTCCCATCGCAACGTTGTCGTAGTTGAGTTCGTGGCGATCGTAGGATGCCAGCTCATACTCTTCCGTCATCGACAAACAGTTGGTGGGGCAATACTCAACGCAGTTGCCGCAGAAGATACAGACCCCAAAGTCAATGCTGTAGTGCTTCAGGTTCTTCTTCTTCGTCTCTCGGTTGAATTCCCAATCGACCACGGGTAGGTTAATCGGGCAGACCCGCACACATACTTCGCAGGAAATGCACTTGTCGAACTCGAAGTGAATCCGCCCACGGTAGCGCTCTGAGGGAATGAGCTTCTCATAAGGGTACTGGACCGTGACGGGACGACGCTGCATGTGGTCGAAGGTGACAGACAGGCCCTGGCCGATGTAGCGAGCAGCCTGGGCCGCCCCTTTAGTATAGTCACCGACCTGCTTGAGGAAATTTAGCATAATGGCGTTCTCTTTTGCTTGCGGCTCGAAGATCTATGGCTCAGGATTCAAAAATCAAAACATGGGGCAGAGCTGAACTCTGGGCGATCGCCCGTCCTATCCACCAAAGGCAACCGGAAAAGTCAGCTTGAGAGCTGCCGTCAGCAGCAGATTGGCGAGGGCAACGGGCAGCAAAAACTTCCAGCCCAGGTCAAGCAGTTGGTCAATTCTGACGCGGGGCACCGTCCATCGCAGCAGCACGGCCAAGAAGACCAGTAGGTATGCCTTAAAGACCGTCATCACGATACCCAGACTGCCAGTCAGCACCTGGAGCCAGGGGGCCGTTTCACTTAAGCCCAACCAGGCAGCAATGGACTCCACAGGTACCGGGAAGCTCCAGCCACCCAGGTAGAGTACCGAGACAAACAGGGCCGACAGCACCAGGTTAACGTAGGCACCCAGGTAAAACAGGCCAAACCGCATCCCGGCATACTCGGTTTGATAGCCCGCCACCAGCTCTTCTTCGGCTTCGGGTAGGTCAAACGGCAGGCGCTCACACTCCGCCAGGGCCGCAATCCAGAAAATAATGAAGCCAACGGGTTGACGCCAGACGTTCCAGCTGAGAATACCGTACTCGGACTGCTGCTGCACGATATCAACGGTGCTGAGGGAGTTGGACATCATCACGACCGCCAGCACGGCCAGGGCCAGAGGCAGCTCATAGCTGATGGACTGGGCTGCTGCTCGCAGCCCGCCTAACAAGGAGTATTTGTTGTTGGACGAGTAGCCCGCCATGAGCAGCCCGATGGGAGCGATGCTGGACAGGGCAATCCAGAGGAAAATGCCGACACCGACGTCGGAAATTAGCAGGTTTTGCCCAAACGGCACGATGAGGTACGACAGAAAAACCGGAACCACAACCAGGACTGGCCCCAGGGTGTAGAGAATGGGGTCGGCTTTGGCTGGGAGAATATCTTCTTTCACCAAAAGCTTGAGGCCATCTGCGACGGGGATCAGAAGACCCTGCGGACCGGCATATTCGGGACCGATGCGCTGCTGTGCCGCTGCCGAAACCTTCCGCTCCAGCCAGGTCGTCACCAAAACGCCCACCGTTGCACCCACCAGGACGACCAGCATGGGAAAGGGAACCCAGACGGCCTTGGCGGTGCCTGGAGGCAGCCCCAGTTGGGTTAGGAGCTGAATAAAGCTTGCCTGTAAATCGATTCCAGAGTTCATTCGCCTTGCACTATGAGGGGACTGAGCTACGAACGAGAATCATAAAGGGCACGGGGCAATTCATGATTCTTCATTAAATCTATTGCCTAGTATATCGTTGCATGTCATTCACAAAAGCCGTGAATGGTAACCGGAGAGAAAAGAAGTCGTAAGGGTTAGGATAAGCGATACTTAAGAGCTGTCTGTCATAAATTCACGCAACCGGGTAGTATAGCGTTACGCTTTCGCGTTAGGACATTCGAGAGGTGTGAGACCCCCACGTCGCGGGGGTCCCACACTCAAACCTTAGCCCGTAGGGCTATATCTAGAGACAAGCACTGGTACACTGGCATTTCTCTATGCAACCGTGAAGATCCCCAGCTTTTCCGAAAGTCACCACCCCCTAGTCAAAGAGCTGTTTCACCACAGCGATCAGGATTTGCTAACCCTGTTCCAGCGCCACCCAGAGGCGGGGCGATATTTTGTAGCAATCTTTTGCCGCTACAGCCCCATCGTATACACCCTGATTGGGCACTCGGCGCGATCGCCCGTTCAGGCTGACTATTTATTTGCGATCACCTGGCGGCACATTTACCACGAACTGCGGGGAGTCGATCTGCGGGAATTCATCGCCTCGAAACCGCCGGCCCCTGATGACGAAGCGGCTCTGCCCCTAACGCTGCAAAACTGGATTATCAATATCACCGCCGTGTGCATTAACCGCGCCCAACTGCCCCCGGTGGAATCGATTCACTACTCTCTCGCCGAGGCATCACCACCGCTATGGTGCTACGTAGAGCAAGGGTTGAGCCAACTGGCTCCGGCTCAGCGGCTGGTGCTGGTGCTGAAGCAAACTTTCCACTGGAGCGACCCCCGCATCGCTGCCTACCTGCAGGCCGAGGGAGAATCCGCCACTCCGGCCCAGGTGCAGCAGCTATTGGCTGAGGGACGGCGATCGCTCGAAGCTGCCTTACCAGAGGACATTCGAGCCATCTACCTACATCAGCAGGATGATGCGCGATCGCCCCTATCTACTGGCAGTGAGTCCGGAGATGAAGCCCTCGACGAAATTGACCCCGAGCCAGATGAGGACTTGGCGGCTTTGGAGGAGATGACGGGATTAGACGATGCAAGTCTGCTGCCATCGGAGTCGGGCGGCAGGCCGTAGCGCATAATGCAAGAGAAACGCCAATACAAATCGTAAGCAGTTAAACAGAAAGTTAAACAGAATTATTTTCCTGAGAATGTGCGCCCCCGGCAGGGGCGCACACTCCCATAAGATGTAAGCAATTGTGCTAGAGCACTTATAGCCCTATGGGCTGAGGTTTGAGTGTGACATCCCTGCGCCGCGGGGGGTCTACACCTCTTGAATGTCCTAACGCGAAAGCGGAACGCTATAGCGGTGACCTCTGTGAAATACTTTTTCTTGTCTGACGGATGGGCCATTGGCCGAGTGTGGGAGCTGGGCGGCCTCTGGAACGAGATTGCCTGGCGACGCAAGCCTGAGATTTGCCGCCTGAATCTATGCATGGTTGAGCAGGGGGAATCTCTCTGGCTGTATTCGGTAGAGGATGCTGTACTCATGGTAGAGGTGATGCCCATCGAGGCAGACAGCGCCAGTGGCGACAGCCGCGGTATTGGCCAAGTCGTGCTCAAGCGCTTGATTAGCGCCGAACAGACCCTTACCCTACTGTGCACCTCGGAAACGGTTTGCACCCGTGTGGGCGAGCCCCTACCCAAAGCTCAAGGAAACTTAGAATCTAGCATTTAACTAGACAAGTGGCGTGGGGCAGGAATGCCTAATCGCGGGGTTAGGAGGCCCGCGCTGTACCCGTAGGGTCAGCGCCGGGAGGATGTCACGGCACGTCTGTCAGGTTGTTGTTAGGCAGGTTGCTGACTGCTCGCTCAATGTTGACCAGGGCACGGTTATAGCCCAGAATAGCGTCCACCAGGTTCACCTCGGCTTCAGTGAGGTCGGTCTGCGCCTGGATTACGTCGGATTGAATTCCCACACCGGCCTGAAACCGCAGTCGGGCTAGCCGCAGCGACTCCTCCGCTAGCTCAACCGCTGCTGCAGCCGTCTGGATATTCTCGAAGTTAGACTCCAGTGAGAAAAACGCCTCCTCCACTTCAAAGCGGATCTCCTCGCGGGTATCGGCAAAGTCGCTTTCGGCGATCGCCACGTCAAAATCCTCCTGACGGGCGCGGGCACGGGCAGCGCCGCCGTCGAACAGCAGCCAGCTGAGCTGCAGACCAAACTGCCACTGCTCAATATCCTCGGTTGAGCGGGTGACGTCCAGAAAATCATTAATTTGATAGTTAGTGAAAAAAGAAAGCTGGGGGCGAATGGCGGCAATGGCAGCCCGTCGCTGCTGCTGATCCAGCTCGCGCTGCACCAGTTGCTGCTCTAGCTCAGCCCGGTTCTTGTAAGCCAAAACCACGCTTTGCTCCAGACTCAGTTCCCAGACTCCAGCAACCTCTACCGGGTCAGCCGCCGTAATCACAATACCGGGGGGCAAACTCAGGAGGTCGGCAAGCAGCCGCTGGGCCGTGAGCTGGTTGCTGATTGCTTCCCGCAGGTCTTGCTGAGAGTTAGCGACGTCTACCTCGGCCTGGAGCCGGTCAAACCGGGTGCCGACGCCGGCCTCCTCTCTCGCTCGAGCGTCCCGTAAACTGATGAGCGACTCTTCCAGAGTGTCTTCTGCGATGCGCACCAGCTCATCGGTATCCTGCAAGTCGTAGTAGGCTTCGGCGGTCGCCAGCCGAATTTCCTCTGACACAACTTCTAGCTGAAGTTCCTGTAGTCTGACGGCTTCTTGAGCAGCCCGAATCAGGGCACGGCGCTCCCCAAACGTGAAGATGTCATAGTCGAGGGAAAAGGTAGCTGTGAAATCGTTGTCCAGGTTGTTTATCTCAACGGGGTCCCCGCCGGCAACATTACCAGTGAAGGGATCGATATTCACCGTGTCTGGATCAAAAGGGACATCTTCGAAACCGTCACCATCTAGATCATCGGTGAAGCGGGTCGTTTGGGTCCGGGTCAAAGTTCCTTGAAAACTGATTGTGGGAAACAGCGTAGCCCGTTGCTCCCTCAGAGCGGCTCTAGCCTGCTCAAGCTGTAGCCGCACAACTTCATACTCCCGGCTATTGAGGCGGGCAATCTCCAGGGCCTGATCCAGGGATAGGGGGACGATCGCCCCTACTTCTAAAGCATCGGGATCGGTCGGGAAGAAGAGGGGATTGGCGGGCGATCGCAGCGATTCCACCGTATCGTCGAACTCCAAATCGGGATCATCCAGCTCTAGGTCTTCGGCACTGCCTGGCTCCTCCAATTCCTCATCCAGTTCTTCACCAGGAGGGTCAATTTCCTCTGGCTGGGGGTCAACAATCGGCTCCTCTGGGTCAGGAACGACATCCGCATCAACATCCACGCCGTCGGGCTCGACGTTGTCATCATCAAAGGGTTCGTCGTCAAAGGGTTCGTCGTCAAAAGGCTCGCCATCAAACGATTCGTCGTCGAGGGCATCCTGGTCAAAGGGGTCCGCATCGAGAACCGAGTCCTCCGGGTCATCCTCCAGCGGATCAACCGGATTCACCCGTTCATCGTCAGGGTCCAGATCAATATCTTCAGTGTCGGCGTCTGGCAGGGCCGGGTCGATAACGCCCTCCCCAGGCTCGACGTCTGGCAGATCGGGATCAATCACCTCATCCTCATCGGCCTGCGCCAGATCGGCCTGGGCAGCTTCAACCTCGTTTGGACCATTTATTCCCGCAGCCACCACTGAAGCGGGCATCTTCGCCTTCGGCGTCGTGGGCACCCACTCAAGACCGCTAATCTCAGGAGGCTGGGGTTCCATCAGGGACACGGCTACGTTTGGCGGTTCATCCGTCGTGGCGGCGTTGGTAACCGTCAGCTCGGCGGCAGATGGAGCTAAGCGCCAGTCGAGCCAGATCTCATCGGTAGCTGCGGGAGGCGCGAGGGGGATAGCGCCAGTGTTGATGTCCCAGGTTTGGGAATCGTGCGATCGCCCAGTTCGTGCTAGGCGGCTGGGCTGAGCGTGTTCAGCAGCGAAGGTTCCCGATGGTGCTGACAGAATAACGGGTTGAGCAAAACCGGGTTCGACAGGCCCTAGAACGACAACAACACCGAGGCTAGCTACGAGAAAGTTCCGATGAGCAGGCTGCATATTGTTACGTCTGTCCGTATCAGAAGTAAGTAGTTAAACAAAATTATTCTCTTAGGGGTGCCCCCCGTAGGGGACGCATCCCCAAGCAAATGTAATTTATTGTGCTCAAGCACTTAAAGATGGATGGGTCGATTTACGATGAGGGTCAAAAAAACAACCTTATGCAGAATACTGGCTGACTGCAATTCTGGCAATCGGCGACCCACGCGAAAGGTGCGCCGCCGCAACCGGCAGCGCCATGCCGTACCGCTGCTATGTATTTACTGTTCTTAAACGGCAAATTGCCATCCCCTGATTGAGCGATTCATCTGGGAGATTCATCCACAGATCCGCAGCCCTAGGGCATGGGGAATGCCCGCCGTGGGCCTCAAGCCTAATCAGGTTCTGACTACTCAGGTTCTACAGCCGTGCAGTACGGTTTCCAGGACGGTTTTTAGGATCGTCCGTTCCCAGACGATGGGTTGCCTACTCCGTTAGCTGCCGCCCCCGGATTTGGGCCAGCAGGTCGGGGTTGAGCACAGCCCCATCGGTGTAGTAGCCTGCCGCCTTTTTGGCTTCGATTTCGACGCGGGCATCGTCGGGGATCAGGTCGTCGGGGATGGGGATACGGGTGCCGATGGTAATGCCAGAATTGGCGATCGCCTGATACTTCAGGTCGCTCATAGACACCAGGCGATCGATTTTTGTAATTCCTAGCCAGTGCAGCACATCGGGCATGAGTTCCTGGAAGCGCACGTCCTGCACGCCTGCCACGCACTCGGTACGGCTGAAGTAGGCATCGGCGCGATCGCCCCCCTCCTGTCGCTTGCGGGCGTTGTAAACCAGAAACTTAGTTACCTCTCCCAGGGCGCGGCCTTCCTTACGGAAGTAGACAATTAGCCCGGCACCGCCTGCCTGAGCCGTTCGTACACACTCTTCGATGCCGTGAACCAGGTAGGGGCGGCAGGTGCAGATATCAGAGCCAAACACGTCAGAGCCGTTGCACTCGTCGTGTACCCGTACTGCCAGGGGACGGTTGGGATCGGCGATCGCCGCTAAATCTCCGATGATATAGGCCGTAATGCTGCCGATGGGGGGCAAAAACACCAGCAAATCGGGGCGAGTCACCAGTTCTGGGAACATTCCCCCCGTTTGTTCGAACAATACATACCGAAGCTCTCCTTCATCGACCTTGAGGCGCTTGGCGATGCCAGGCAAGTACCACACGGGTTCGATCGCCGCTTTGGTGACCACAAGGTTTTTGCTGGTTTTCATGATGGTGCCATCTACCGGCAGCCGCCCCTTGGCCACGGCCTCCTGTAGCTCGGGCATACTGATATGGGCTTTGGTAACGGCGATGGTCGGGCGGATGTCATATCCCTGCTCCAAATAGGCAGCATAGACCTCGCCAACTACTGCACCAAACGGGTCGAGGGAGACGATTTTTTCGGCGTCAAACCAGCTTGGAAACGGCCCAATGTGGGTCACGGGGGAGGTGTTGGTTAGATCAGGCCGATGCCCCGCCTGGAGCCCACCGCTGGCTACGGCCAGGGCGCGATAGACCGCATAGGAGCCAGAGTGGGTGCCAATGGCGTTGCGGTGAGTGGCGTTTTGCAGCGTGGCGATGATGGGGCCGCGCACAGCGGGGTCATCTGCCCCCCAGCGGATGGGGATGGGCTTGGGACCAAACTGGGTGGGGTGAGACGTGAGAACGATATGGCGCTGCTGCTTAGCCGCCGCCTGTTGCGAGTTGGCGGAATTGCTATCTTTGGGATCTGAACCGGTAGAAATACTGGGGCGATCGGACATGGCACTCCGCAATTAAGAGCATGCTGCTGAGAATATCCTTAAGATAGCAACCAACCCCGGGTTTGGCTTACAGTATGGCCAGTGGGGAGACAAAATTCGTGGGTGCAAGCTGTAAACGTCGTGATTTTAAGTCTAGGCCAGGGAAACTTGCGTTTGGGCGAACTAAACTGTATGTAGGATCTATACCTAAACCATTTAGGTGATCCTTACGTAAGTGATTTTTACGTAAGTGATTTTTACGAGGTCATTCAGGCTCATCCGATGCTCATTGGATCAGGTCCGCGATGCCAAACGCGCTAGCGGCTCATCCTCGATCATTTCATCCTTGATCATTAGAAAATTATTTAATCACAGTAATTTCTTTTAGTCATCACCATTACTCATTTTCCGAGATATCACTAACCATCTGAGCAAGCTCTGGTTGCTTTTTGATTAACTTTTGTCAGGGTTCCCCCGTTCTGAGGGCGGTTTGTCGGGTTGCTCTACCAATATTGGCGATCTGCTCATCAGGAATTTGTTGAATCAACGCTGGAGATCCACCTTGGAGATCTCATCTCACTCAAGTCAAACCCCAGAGTACATGGATTCCATTTCCTTAGGCGGACGCTACCGAATTGTCAGTCAGTTGGGTACTGGCGGGTTTAGCCGGACGTTTCTAGTCCAAGACCTCCACTTGCCCAACCATCCCCGGTGCGTCATTAAACAGCTCAAGCCTCAAACGATGGAGCCCCAGTCATTGGAAATGGCGCGGCGACTGTTTGATACGGAAGCCCAAGTACTCTATCGGCTGGGTAGCCATGGCCAGATTCCCACCCTGCTGGCCCACTTTGAAGAGAATCAAGAATTTTACCTGGCTCAAGAATATATTGAGGGGCGGCAGCTTAGCTGGGAGCTGTCAAAGAAGCGACCCCGCAGCGAGGCAAAAACCATTCAGCTCTTGGTGGAAATTCTAGAAGTTCTGGCATTCGTGCATCAGCAGCAGGTTATTCATCGGGATATTAAGCCCTCCAACCTAATCCGCCGCTATCGGGACGGCAAAATTGTGCTCATCGACTTCGGAGCCGTCAAGCAGGTGAGCAAGCAAAAAACCGATACGGAGGGTGATATTACCAACCTGACGGTTGCCATTGGGACCCAGGGCTACATGCCAAACGAGCAGTTGGCGGGTAAGCCTCGCTTCAGCAGCGATGTCTATGCGGTGGGCATGATTGGGCTGCGATCGCTCACGGGCATCCATCCCAAGCGGCTGCGGGACGACACCGACACTGGGGAAATCGACTGGAAACGCCACGCGCCCAGCGTCTCTCCCGAATTGGCCGCGGTCATAGACTGCATGGTGCGCTATGACTTTCGCGATCGCTACCCCACCGCCGTTGAAGCGCTGGCAGCGCTACAGGAAATGCCCATGCCTGTCTGTGACGATAGCGACCTGACCGAGCTGGAGCTGTCGATACAGGAGACGATGCTAGAAACCGTTCCCTCTGGCAACTCAACCAACGGCTCCTACACCGACCTGTCATCCTCACTGCCCGATGGCTACGCTTCCCCCGCCAGCTTCGACCCTACCATCTCGCTAACGGCTGACGATATTCTCTCCTTTCCTCCCGCTGCGCCGCCGGTAGCGCCGAGACCTGCTCCCTGGCGATCGCCCGCTGTCATCACCGCTATGCTGGCGGTTGGGGCCATTTTGGGAAGCTCGGCAGTCTTTTTTAGGGCCGAGATTTTAGCAGCCTGGCAGCGCGGCACGGGCTCCTCGCCGGAGGTGCTACAGCCCATCTCCGCGGTTGGGGTTTCCCGGCTGCCAGCCATGGTACAAGCTTTCCTCTCTCCCGAGGAGCAGTTTAACCGCGCCCTGCGGGAGGCCGATCGCCAGTTCGCCCAGGAAAACTACGCAGAAGCCCTGAAGCTCTACGAACGGGCTTTGGGCATCCAGTCAAATCGAGCCGAGGCTCATCTGGGGCGGTGCAACAGCTTCAATGCCCTGGGCCAGAGTAGTGAGGCGATCGTGGCCTGCAATGATGCTCTGGCCTTTCTTCCTGACTATCCCCCAGCGCTGCGGGGTAAGGGCAATGCCTTTGAACAGCAGAATCGGCGGCTAGAGGCCCTGCGCCTTTACGAGCGGGCGACGCGCATCGATCCGGAATTGGCGGATGCGTGGCTCGATCAGGGCCGGGTGCTGCAGCGATTTGGCCGATCCGTGGAAGCAATTCGAGCGCTAGACGAGGCGATCGCCATCGACCGTAATCTGGTAGAAGCCTGGACCGTCAAGGGATACGCTCAGTGGAATCTGGGGCGCTACGATGCAGCCATTGAGTCCCTCGACAAAGCCCTCCAAATTAAGCCGGATTACCAAGACGCCGTCGATCTGCGGGAGAGGGCACGGCAGCGGTTTGGGCGCTGAATGGAGCTGCTGGGCAGAACTAAGTGGAACTGCGTTGAAAAACGAAGGCTAGAAAACCGGGGGAGCGCCCCGGTTTTCTAACATGAATTTAATTGTGCCGATCTACTTATATGACTTATCGCCGTCTTCACCGTCGCCAATTTGTCGCTGCCATGGTCGCCGCCACCTTGACGCCACTGCTCACGCCCCAATCGGGTAAGGCAAATTCGTCAGGGGCGATCAGGGCGATGAAACCTCCCCGGCTGCGGCGGGGCGATCGCGTCGGGCTAATCAGTCCGGCGGGGGCTACCTTTTTGCAAGAGCAGCTAGACATCGTTGCGGATGCGGTGCGGGGCTTGGGGCTGGTGCCTCAACTGGCTCCCCATGTGGGCGATCGCTACGGTTATCTGGCAGGGCAAGACGCCAACCGGGCCGCCGACATGAATGCGTTCTTTGCTGATGAAGACATTGCGGCTCTGCTGCCCATCCAGGGAGGGTGGGGCAGTGCTCGCACCTTGCCCCATCTGGACTATGACCTGATTCGCCGCCATCCCAAAATTCTCGTCGGGTTTAGCGACATCACGGCTTTGCTGCTGGGCATCCATGCCAAAACGGGGCTGGTGACGTTTCATGGCCCCAATGGCCTCACCGCTTGGCGACCCAACCAGACCGATCCCTTTCGGCAGGTGTTATTCAACGGTGAAGCTGTGATGGTTCAGAACCAGCCAGCCCCAGAAGATGGCGATCGCCTCATGCAGGTGCGGCATCGCATTCAAACGATTACCCCTGGAAGGGCTGAAGGACCGTTGGTGGGCGGCAACCTCTCCGTTCTCTCTGGCCTCGTCGGCTCTCCCTATTTGCCCGATCTGGACGGGGCGATTCTCTTCCTGGAAGACGTGGGGGAGGCGGTTTACCGGATTGATCGCCTCCTGACGCACCTGGCGCTGGCGGGAGTTTTTGATCGGCTGGCGGGGGTCATCATGGGTCAGTGTCCGGGGTGCGAACCTGGGGCGGGCTACGGCTCCCTCACCCTGGAAGAAGTGCTGCGAGACCACTTGGCTCCCTTGGACATTCCTGCCTGGTCGGGGGCAGCGATTGGCCATGTTGAGCCCATTCTGACCCTGCCCATCGGCACCCGCGTTGCCATTGATGCCAGCGATGGCGCGATTCAAATGCTGGAAGCGGCTGTTGTATAGCCCTACGGGCTAAGGTTTAAAGGTGAAACCCCCGCAGCGTGGAGGGTCCACACCTTTTGAATGTCCTAACATGAAAGCGTAGCGCTATAGAGGGGATGGACGCTAGACTCGCATCGCTAAGATGGGAATAAGTCTGCTACTGACGCTGTCATGGACGAGCAACCGCAACCCAAATCGCCCGACTCCCAGTCTGATCAATCCGCCCCTGGCGCGGCGTCCTCTTCCTGGCGGGCTCGCCTGTCCCGCTACTGGGATACGGCCACTCAAGGCGTCGCCCAGCGGCTGCCGCTGGAGCAACTTACCCAGATCGCTCTTAAGTGGTTCAACGTCAGCGATACTGAGGTCGCCGAGATTCTAGCAAAGGTGCGCTCGGAGCTGCCCACCACCGAGGCCCTGATGATCGGCAAGCCCCAGGCGGGCAAAAGCTCCATTGTGCGGGGGTTGACCGGCGTTTCTGCCGATATTGTCGGGCAGGGGTTTCGGCCCCATACCCAGCACACCGAGCGCTATGCCTACCCTTCGGAAGACCTGCCGCTGCTGATCTTTACCGATACGGTGGGGCTGGGAGACGTGAAGCAAACAACCGACGCGATCGCCCGTGAATTGACCGAAGAGCTGAAGCAAACCAGCGATCGCGCCAGAATTCTCGTCCTGACGGTTAAAATCAACGATTTCGCCACCGACTCCCTGCGCCAGATTGCCCAGACCCTCCGCCAGCAGTTCCCCACGGTTCCCTGCCTGTTGGCGATCACCTGCCTGCATGAGCTGTATTCCTCCCCCACCGCCAATCACCCCGACTATCCCCCCACCGATGTCCCGATTCAGCGGGCAGCGGCGGCCCTGCAGTCTGATTTTCAGGCGGTCTGCGATCGCGCCGTGCTCATCGACTTCACCCTGGAAGAAGACGACTATACCCCGGTCTTCTACGGACTGGAGGCCCTGCGGGATGCGCTTGCAGACCTGCTTCCCGAAGCGGAAGCCCGCACCATCGGGGAGCTGCTGAAGGGCGAGGCGGGCGATCGTATCGGCAACCTCTATCGAGACGTGGCCCGGCGCTATCTGCTGGCGTTTTCGGTGGCGGCGGCGACTCTGGCGGCGGTGCCCCTGCCCTTTGCCACCATGCCCGTGCTGACTGCTCTGCAGGTTTCTATGGTGGGGGTTTTGGGCAGCCTCTATGGGCAAACCCTCTCTCCTTCCCAGGCCGGGGGCGTGGTCACGGCGATCGCTGGCGGATTTGTTGCCCAGGCCATTGGGCGGGAGCTGATCAAGTTTGTCCCTGGATTCGGCAGCGTGATCGCTGCATCGTGGGCTGCTGCCTATACCTGGGCGCTAGGGGAGGGAGCCTGCGCTTACTTTGGCGACCTGATGGGAGGGAAGCAACCCGACCCGCAAAGAATTCAGGCGGTGATGCAGGATGCCTTTGAGTCAGCAAAGGAGAGATTTCGGCATATTCGGCAGTAGCGGTTGCTACATTCAAACCATAGCGATTTCCAATCGCGCGAGGTACGGATTAGGGAGGTGGGGACGCGGTGCGCTCCCCGCCAGAGGGCGCACCCCACCATAGCGACATTTACGGAATGAAATTGAGCTAAAGTGGAGAGCACTGGGGGCGAATGGGCATTCGCCTCTAAATGAGTTGTTTAAACCTGCTGAATTGCCTGAAGTTGTCCTATAATTAGCTGCGAATTCGAGCTGATGAATTTTTGATAAATTCGACGCTGATAGATTGACGGCACCTCGGCTTTCGACTCCAATTTTGAACTAGTCAAATTCTATGCACAACCCAGCACTACAGCAATTTCCCAGAAGTCAACCCGCCCAGGTCATTCCCACCCAGCAGGGGGACTCCATCCTGGAATGGCTAGAAAATTCCGGGCGGATGATGGCCGTTGAATCGCAAGAGGATTCTGGCTTCGACTTTCCCAAAGAAGACGCCGAAATCAACGAGCTGATGGGCAACGACGACTCCTACGAAGATGATGACGATGCGCTGGACCTGGACGAGTAGTTATCTGGTGCAGGCCCTCAAGGTTAGCTAGATGCCTATCCCCAAACTCCAGTAAGGCGATTTCTGGGAAAAATTCTACCCCCGGTTGCCCGTTCGGTAGGGGCAAATGGCCATTTGCCCCTACGTCGTCGGGTAGAATCATTTTCAAAAATCTCCTAAGTTGCGGGACGGCTCTCAATGTGTGGTGAATTTGGTTTGGATAGTCCGCTTGTGTGGTGTGGAGTGAGTGTAAACAATTGTGGATTCTCGACTATTTCCGAGTAAATCGCTAAACCTATCAGGGGCTGCCCTGTTTTGGAGCTTGAGTGGAATTTTGGGGCTGGCTGCCATTGTCTTAGATCAGACCATCAATTTCGATACTCCAATTAGCGCGGGCATGACCCTACCGCTGCTGACCTGTGCGATCGCCACTGCTCTCCTTGGGCGCTGGGCGGTTCCGGCCCTACGGTGGCTAAAAACCGGTCAGTTCATCCGGGAGGACGGTCCCCAGTCTCACCTGGCGAAGGCAGGAACCCCAACGATGGGCGGCCTGTTTTTCATTCCGGTTGCCGTGGCGATCGCCCTGCCCTGGTCCCATTTTTCTGGAGACGTGGTGGCCGCCTGCCTCCTGACGGTGGCCTATGCCGGAATCGGCTGGCTAGACGATTGGCAGGTGCTGCGGCGGCGGTCGAACAAGGGCATTCCCCCCAAGGCAAAGCTGGCCCTACAGATTCTCTTCAGCAGTCTGTTTTGCTCCTATCTCTGGTTCACCGCTGGTGATGGGCTTACGACCATTGCCCTGCCGCTGGGGCTGGTGCTGCCGCTGGGAGGCTTTTTCTGGCTGCTGGCTGGCTTTGTGCCCGTGGCCCAGAGCAATGCGACCAACCTAACCGATGGTCTAGACGGGCTAGCGGGCGGGACGGCGGCGATCGCTTTCCTGGGACTGGCTGCCCTGGTCGCGCCCACTTCCCCAGGGCTGATGGTCTTCTCCGCCGGTTTGAGCGGGAGCTGTTTGGGATTCTTGGCTCACAACCACCATCCGGCCCGCGTGTTCATGGGAGATACGGGGTCCTTAGCCCTTGGAGGGGCAATGGCGGCGATCGCCCTCCTGACCGGGCATCTATTCGGTTTGCTGGTGCTCAGCGGCATCTTCCTGGTGGAAACCCTCTCAGTAATGGCCCAGGTGGGCTACTACAAGGCAACGAAGGACGAGAGTGGGGTGGGCAAACGCCTCTTTAAAATGGCCCCTATCCACCACCACCTGGAGCTATCGGGCTGGTCTGAGCGCCAAATCGTAGGGGCGGCCTATCTGATGAGCAGCGGGCTGGCGATCGCCGCACTGCTCTTGCTGCACTCGTAGACTCTGGTGGGGTGTGCCCCGCGCCGAGGGCTCACCCCACTGGCTTTATCGATGTCCACCGAAAATCGGGGTTTGTAAGGGGTGGTCGGGGAGCCGCTGGCTTCAGACATGGGGAGGAACGACCACCCTTTACATAGACAGCCGAGCGTATCAGCGAGCCATTTGTTATCTGCAACCCATTTCTGGTTTTCACTT
>JBHJGR010000116.1:0-8260 GCA_050331615.1 Elainellaceae cyanobacterium | reverse complement strand
CCTCCTTCTTCCCTCCTCCCTCCCAACGGAGCATCTATGACCACCCATATTCTGACCCGGCTCAACCGCAGTCTCCGTCAACTGGATAGGGTATTTCTGGCGATCGCCCTCATCCTGCTGCTGCTGGCCGTCCTCGTGCCGCCACAAGTACCCGAAAGTATCGGCTTTACCCTGCTCAGCCTGTGGAAAGTCGCTCCTTTCCTGCTGCTCTCCATCGGCATTGCCGCCTATGCCCAGGCGAGCGGAGCCGATAATCTCATTGCCAGGGCTTTCCAGGGGCGCGTCTCTGTCATGATCCCAGTGGCGGCTTTGATTGGCGCATTCTCTCCCTTCTGCTCCTGCGGCGTTATTCCCTTGATTGCGGCCCTGCTATCAATGGGAGTCCCTGTAGCGGCGGTGATGGCGTTCTGGCTTTCCTCACCGCTGATGGACCCCTCCATGTTTGTGCTGACGGTGGGTACTCTGGGCCTTCAGTTTGCGATCGCCAAGACCATCGCCACCATCAGCATCGGACTGCTGGGCGGTTTTGGCACCCTGCTGCTGCTGAAAGTCGGCTTTTCCCGCAAGTCATTCACCCACCCTTTGCGCGAGGGAGTGGGCAATGGGAGTTGCGCGGGCAGCAAAGTCCGCAATCCCAAACAAGTAGTTTGGCGGTTTTGGCCTGACCCAGAGAAGCGAAAGAAGTTCTGGACAGGGGCACGCAAAAATGCGATATTTTTGGGCAAGTGGCTGGCTTTGGCATTTTTGCTGGAAAGCCTGATGCTGGCCTACATCCCGGATGGCTGGATTGGGGCGATCGCTGGAGATGAAAGCCTCCTGTCCATCATTGGAGCAGCCTTGGTGGGCATTCCCGCTTACCTCAATGGCTATGCGGCCCTGCCTTTAGTCGGCGGCCTACTTCAGCAGGGAATGAATCCCGGAGCGGGCATGGCCTTCCTTCTGGCGGGCGGTGCGACCAGCATCCCGGCGATGATTGCGGTTTTTGCCCTCACCCATCGCCCGGTTTTCTTTGCCTACCTGAGCTTTGCTTTCCTGGGGGCAGTTCTGTCGGGCCTGGCCTTCAGCACGCTCTCAGGAGCTTTCAGCATTTTCTCATAGACGCTTAACCTGACTGACAGATTTATTCAGCAAAGTAACATAGCATTGCGCTTTCGCGTTGGGACGCTCAGGAGGTATTCACGTTGTTGATTGCTGAGTCGTTGAAGCAGATCGACTCTGCCAAAACACATACCGCTTGAGCTTGTACGTCAGGTTCACCTACCTAGCGTCAGTGGTAGACCATTTGCCACGTCATTTCTTGGCCTGCTCGCAAGGGCACAAGCCCGGATTCAGGAAATGGAATTTCATCGGGAATACGCCAGGCCGTTTTGGTCAAAGTAATCTGTTCGGTGTTGCGCGGTAGTTGATAAAAATCTGGTCCATAGAAGCTGGCGAACGCTTCAAGCTTATCAAGTGAATTTGCCCGCTCAAAAGCCTCTGCATATAACTCAAGGGCGTGCAGAGCCGAATAGCAGCCCGCGCAACCACAGGAACTTTCTTTGCTGTTGCGGGTATGGGGGGCGCTATCGGTGCCAAGAAAAAATTTAGGATTACCAGATGTTGCCGCTTGCAAAATCGCTAGGCGATGCTCTTCACGTTTCAAAATTGGCAGGCAATAAAAGTGGGGGCGAATACCGCCTTTGAATAGGATATTGCGGTTAAACAACAAGTGCTGTGGCGTAATTGTTGCAGCGATGTTGGTAGCAGACAGAACGTACTGTACAGCATCTGAGGTAGTAATGTGCTCAAGCACCACGCGCAGGTCGGGAAATCGCTGCTTGAGGGGAATCAAATGTCGCTCGACAAACACCTTCTCGCGGTCAAACATATCAACATCTGCATCGGTCACTTCCCCGTGCAGCAATAGGGGCATGTCTACCCGCTGCATCGCTTCAAAGACGCGATCGCACTTTTGAATGTTCGTCACACCAGAGTCAGAATTGGTCGTTGCTCCGGCTGGGTAGTACTTGATCGCCTTGATAAGCTGGGATTCTTTAGCCAGGACAATTTCTTCAGGGCTGGTGTTATCGGTGAGGTAGAGCGTCATCAGTGGCTCAAACCGTTTGCCGGGCGGAATGGCTGCAATAATGCGATCGCGGTAGGCAATAGCATCAGCTACCGACCGGACTGGCGGTTTCAAATTTGGCATGATGATGGCACGAGCAAACTGACGCACTGTGTGCGGCAAAACCGCTCTCAGCGCAGCGCCGTCGCGTAAATGCAGGTGCCAGTCATCGGGTCGGGCCATCGTAAGCTGTTGCATACTTCCATCATAACGCTTGCCCGGAATGCAGGTGCTCGGGCAATTAGTCCATAGTATGGCGCTACGTTTTCGCGTTAGGACATTCAAGAGGTGTGGAACCCCCGCGACGTAGGGGTTCCACACTCAAACCTTAGCCCGTACGGCTGTATCTGCATCCGAGCTGCCAATTCGTCCAAACTAAGGAGTCAAACAAAATTTTTCTTGGGGGCGTGTGCCTCGCCGGGGGCAGACATCCCCCTAAAACGTAATTAATTGTGCTTTGGAACTTACAGAATTTCTTGTGCCCGTATTGTAAAGAGTTAATCGATATGAGCCAGATCTTTGTAAGCGTATGATAAAGCTTAGGTATAGTCACAGTACCTGATGGATCCGCTTGCTACGATATCTTTCAAGTCAACCCCGTATTCACTTAGTTTTTCAGCAAAGAGAGCTAAACAAATGATGAATAAATGATGGAGTTCAGCACTGAGCGAGTCGCCCTGGGAAAGTTCGGCGCATCATGAAGCCAAGCCATTGCGCTTCCCCAGCTATCTACAACATTCGGGGCATGCCGCTATCCCTGGATACCCTTATACCAGCGTTTTCATGAAACGTATTTCACGAAGTGTATCTCAAGATCATAGCGGATATTGATGAAGCAATCGCCTATCTTTACAAGAACTAAGCATAGAGCCCAAGCTGCATCAATAGCATGAAGTCTTTTTAATATCTCAACTTTCTGGAATCTATTTTGACCTGAATTTAATCTTCTGAATAAAAAGCGATCGCTTAATCCACCAGACTGTTCAGGGGCAATACTTCAGGGTCATTGGCTACTATTCCAACTAATCCGCTATAGCTTTACGCTTTCGCGTTAGGACATATTCATGGGTGAACCCCTTGCGCTGCGGGAGATTCACCCACAAACCTAAGCCTGTAGGGCTATATCAACTCGTCGTCATATCCATGGAGTTGGAGATAATGGGTAACTCTCCCGCTGAGTCTACGATCATGCCGACCTCGGCTGCTGAGTTTGACTATCGCTCACCGAAGCCACCGACCAAACTTCAGCTAGGTAAACGGCTGGCAATTGGTAGCCTGTGTGTTTCTTTGGGGCTATTTGCTGCAGGCATTGGGCTGGCTTCAATTTACTACCGCCTAACCCATGTGACCGTCCATGAAGGTCTGGTTAATGGCCGAACAGTCCGCATCCAGGCTCCCGATGACGGTACTCTCCGGGACTTTTATGTGCGGCCTGGCGTAACCGTGCAAGCGGGTCAGGTGCTAGCCCGGCTAGACCCTCTACCCAGTAACCAAACTGGCGGGCAGACCCAGCTATTGCAGCTGCAGCAGGTGATTCAATCCAGCACGGCAAATCTAACAACGGCTCGGCAAACGCTGGCGCTGCTCCGGCAGCAGCTCCAGGATGTGGAAAACCAGGACCAGCAACTGCAAACGGCGAATGTGGCGATCGCTTCAGAGGATGTGGAGCGATATCAGGCGATCGTGGCGGCGGTCACCGCCCGCGAGGCTTCGGCCAGGGCTGAATACCAAAGATACGCGAGTTTGCTTGAGGAGGGAGCCGTCTCAGCCCAGCAGGTTGAACAACTGGAAGCGGATTGGCAGGCGGCCAAGGCTGCTGTTGGAGAGGCTGAGGCCAACCTCAACTCTGCACGGATTACGCTGCGTGCAACCAATCAAAGCGTGCCGGTAAAGTCCTCGATTGACGATTTGCAAGAGCAGCGACGCCTTCTGATGCAGGATATTCAGGCGCAGGAAAATCAGATTCGGGAACTAGAAACGGGCTTGAGCGCTCTCCAAGACCAGTTCACTCAGGTTCAGCGCCTCTATGCTCCCAACAATGAAAGTCTGGACTTGCAGGCTCCCTTTACAGGCGTGGTGTTTGCGACAGAGCACGATGCCATGGAGCAAGTCAGCCAGTCGGCGACGCTACTGTCCTTACTCGACTGCAACGATTTATGGCTGGAAACGATTGTCAGTGCCCAGCAGGCTAATCGAATCGATGCCGATAAGCCCGTCCGGGTGCGGCTAACGGGCAGTGAGGAAACTATCAACGGTCAGGTGGAACTGGTGGCAGCCATGAGCGCGGGCGAATTAACCAAGGCCCGCACTGAAGCGCTGCTGCCAACCGTGCCTTCTAATCTCGTCGGTCAACCGCTGGCTCGTGTGCGGGTCCAGATTCCTCCCATCCCTCAGCAAACCCAGGGGCATCAGTTTTGTGGAGTCGGGCAGTCCGCTCAGCTCACCTTTAGCACCAAACTTCTAGGTCAGTAGGTTAGGACTCACGCTTTAGCGCTAGGACACTAGTTACGAGCGAATCCTCCGCTATGTGAGGGATTCACCCATCAACCTGAGCCTGTAGGGCCATGACCATCAATCAACGAAGCTAAGGATAAATCCGATGTCACAACCATCAGCTCAGCGATCGCCCAACTCGATGAGCGCCAGCCTGAATGGCCTCTTCTTTCTATCCCTATCAGCCTGCGGGCTGGTGTTTCTGTACCTGCTGCAAAATCCTGGCTATTTGGCCTTTTGGGATGTCTTTGGTCTCATCAGCTTGGGCTTCATTGGCATCTGGCGCTGGTCCTGGTTTCTCTTTCGAGTTCTGCGATCGCGCCTCTATCTCTACCTGGTTTTTCCGCGCTGGCGTCAGCGGGCCAATCGGGTACCGCGGCAGGATTTGCCCCACATGTGCTTCCTGGTACCCACCTACAAAGAACAGCCCTGGATTACCCAGCGAGTGTTTCGGGCGATCGCCCAGGAAGCGCAAACCCTGCCTCGGCCCATCACGCTGCTGGTTAACAGCAGCAGCGATGAGGAAAACGCCGCCATTCGAGCGGTGCTAGAAGCCACCGATCCGGGCCTCAAGTCCATTCGCCTGATTCAGATGACGCAGAAAGACGGCAAGCGCAAGGCCATGGCCGATGCCCTCAGGGAACTGGCCCGCTTGGAACTTCCCTCCGACACGGTGATTGCGCTGATGGACGGCGATTCTGAGCTGGCACCGGGAACGCTGAGACGCTGCCTGCCGTTTTTTCGACTATTTCCCCAAATGGGGGCGCTGACTACGGATGAATTGCCCGTGGTGCAGGGGTCGTATTTGTTTTCCGAGTGGTTTCATCTACGCTTTGCGCAACGCCATTGCCAGATGTGCTCTGATGCGCTTTCAAAGAAAGTGATGTGCTTAACTGGGCGCTTCTCTCTCTTTCGGGCCACGGTGGCGCTGGCTCCATCCTTTGCCGATCAGCTAGAGCACGACTCGCTCCAGGACTGGCTTTGGGGCCAGTTCAAGTTTCTTTCGGGTGACGATAAAAGCACTTGGTTCTGGCTGTTGCAGCGGGGCTACGACATGCTCTATGTTCCCGATACCATCGTCTATTCCATTGAAACCGTATCCGGTTCGGTCATCGATCGCGCCTACAGCAACATGCGTCGCTGGTATGGCAACATGCTGCGCAACAGCAGTCGGGCGATCGCCCTGGGACCTAGAAAAACAGGCTGGTTCACCTGGTATAGCCTAATTGATCAGCGCATTAGCTTTTGGACCTGCTTGATTACACCGGGCTTCCTGCTGCTTTCTTTGCTGCGAGGCCACTGGATGGCGGCTGGCGTTGTTCTCTCCTGGATTTGCTTCAGCCGCCCGCTGGTGCTGTCTATCCTCTTTTGGAAGCGGCCTTCGATTGCCAAGCCCGTTCACTTTCCACTGCTGCTGGCTTCCCAATGGGGATCGTCCCTGGTTAAGATTTGGACCCAGATGAATCTCGCCCAGCAGTCATGGGCAAATCGCGGTGGGCAGCAGCTTGGTGCTGCCGGTACGGGGATGCGCCGCTTCATCAAGCAGGGCACGGCTCGCTTTTTGCTGATGATTCAACTATTCACCTTTGTGGTGGTGCTGTCGTGGCTTTCTGGGCTTTTGAATCCAGCCTGGGATCTGGCCGGACTGCGCCTGAATCACCAGGCCACCGTGCAGCAACGCCCGCTCCAGGTAATCGAGGCGATCGATCATGGTGTCTGGCCAAACGATGGCCAGGATGACGCCGCGACTCTACAGAACCTGGTGGCAACCTTTGCCCCTGACCAAATCCTCGAAATTCGGCTACCCGTTGGGGAACTCGACCTGTTTCAGCCAATTATCATTAATCGTGGTGACATCAAGCTTGTTGGTCAAGGTCCCGGCAGAACCATCCTCCAGTCTCACGTCCGCCTAAGCAATAATTCGGCAGCACTGCAGGTACAGCCGTCTAGTTCATCGCCTACCCCATCTCAGGCTGCTTTGGACTACGTTTATCTCGATGGGTTTACGCTCCAGCACGCTGACCCGGATGCGGATCAAGCTCCCAGCATTCGACTCAAGCATGTAACCAGCGGCGCACTTTCCCGATTGCTTATCAAGTCCGACAATGAAACGCCTTTTCTGTTGGAGCAAGCAGACAACGTCAGGGTCGAGTATGTTTCGGTGAATCCCCCGTCTGAGCCACGGCCTGATCTGGTAACTTACCCCGAGTCAGACCCCGAGTCAGACCTACAGGTGAGGGACATTCCCTCTGCCGAAGCCGAGTCGGGTGTGTAGAATTAGGGAAATTACGTTGATCACAATGCGTAGGCTGATATCCGTGCGATCGCCACTACGATGCTGGACGCTTACGGGCGCGGGTCTGCTCGGGCTCTGGCTGGGGGGTTGCTCGCTGACTGCACCACTCCTAACTATAGAATCCTCTCCGCCGGATGACGCTGGGTCTCCTTCAGCCGCTAGCGCCAGTTCATCGGCCTCGGTACTGTGGCAGGGGTCGCTGGTGGGCGAAGACTGGATGGCAGACTGGGGGGCGCAGGCACACCGTTCCTGGGGGTTTGAAAATCTGGCGATCGTCACTGATCCGGCTGAGCCGTTTCCACAAATTCTCAGGGTGTTCTATCCAGCCGGATCGGCCAGCCCATCCGTATCTCGGCGGAATGACATTGCCGTTGGGGGCGCTCAATTTTATGCAGATCTGGATCTCGAACCCAGAAACGCTCTGCGGTTGAGCTACTACGTCCGCTTTCCGGAGGGCTTTGATTTTGTCAAAGGCGGCAAACTCCCTGGCCTCTATGGAGGCGACCCCAAGAGCGGGGGCAATATTCCTGACGGCACTGATGGGTTTTCTACCCGGCTGATGTGGCGACGCAACGGCGATGGAGAAGTCTATGCCTATCTCCCTACCAGCGATGACTATGGGACCTCTATTGGGCGCGGGGCGTGGCGGTTTCAGCGAGGTAGATGGACGCAGGTTGAGCAAGCCGTCACGCTGAACCATCCCGATCGCGCTGATGGACGAATTCAGGTTTGGGTTGACGGAGCTTTGGTAATTGATGAAGCCGGGCTGACGTTTCGCACCGTGGATGATCTGCAGGTTGACGGTCTTTTCTTCTCTACTTTCTTTGGCGGCGGGGATGAATCTTGGGCTACCCCTCGGGATGTGTCGATTGATTTTGCCGATTTCGTCATCACTGACATCGAGTAAGTAGAACCGCGTTGAAAACCGAAGGTTAGAAAACCGGGGGAGCGCCCCGCCGGGGCGCTCCCTCGGTTTTCTAACCTGAATTTAATTGTGCCGACCTACTTAGTGGCTTCAACAGGTAGCCATCGATAACTATGGGATGCGCCTCTGTTGGGGGCACACTTCAATCGCTTTGTATAGCCCTCCGGGCCAAGGTTTGAGTCTGGTTGACTGACAAAACTTACGAACCGCTGCCCGGAAGCCATCTCCCTAGCCCTCTCCCGAAGGGCTACTACATACACACATCTTGGCCCCCACCCCCTCAATCCCCCTCTCCCAAAACTGGGCGAGGGGGAGGTAAGACAAGGCTTTCCGGCTCCCCTTCTCCCGCTCTGGGCTACTACATACCCACATCTTGGCCCTCACCCCCTCAATCCCCCTCTCCCAAAAATGGGCGAGGGGGAGGTAAGACAAGGCTTTCCGG